>CAYUUB010000170.1:0-5062 GCA_964447725.1 uncultured Oscillospiraceae bacterium | reverse complement strand
CCCTGCGTGGAATTGCCGTGCTTCCCGGCGAAATTATGCATTGCGATATCGGGCGTAAAAAAACGCTCTCCGCTATGGAACAGGCGCTGTCCGAAGAGGGGTATGCGCTGTTTGTTGCGCAAAAAAACGCAAAAGTCGTGGACGTTGCTCCGGACGATTTGTACTCGGTCGGAACGATCTGTCGGATTCGGCAGGTTTTCCGCATTCAGAACGATACGGTACACCTGCTCGTAACGGGTGTGGCGCGCGCGCATGTCGACAGTATTATTTCCGAAAACCCGCATTATACCGCGCAGGTTTCCGTGCTTGAGGACGTTGAACCGGACGAGGCGACCGTGGAGGCGCTGCGCCGCCGTCTGAGCGAGGGCTTTACCGAGCACGCCGCCCAGAGAGACCGTCTGACGCAGGACCAGAAGGATGCGATCCTTGCTTCGCCGACGCTCTCCGAGCTGACCGATTCGATAGCGCAGCAGGTGGTTGGAAAGCTGGAAGACAAGCAGAAGCTCATTGAGGAGCGGGACCTTGTTTCCCGTGCGGCGACCCTGCTTGGCATCATTGAAAACGAGCTGCTGATTATGCAGGTTGACCGCCGGATCGCGGGGAAAATCAAGGCTGCGCTCGAACGTAACCAGAAGGAGTTTGTCCTGCGTGAACAACTGAAAGCCGTTCAGGAGGAACTCGGCGAAGGCGACGACGAGATTGTGGAAGGCTACCGCGAACGGGCGGCGAACAAAAAGCTGCCCGACGAAGTGCGCACCGTTCTCAACAAGCAGATCGACCGGTTTGCCGGGCTGCCGGGCGGTTCGCACGAAGCGCCGATGGCGCAGGCGTATATCGAGCTGATTCTGGATTTGCCCTGGATGGAGGAGACGGAGGACAACCTCGACCTGGCGCATGCGCGCGCCGTGCTGGATCGCGACCATTTCGGCATGGACCGCATAAAGAAGCGCATTGTCGAAAGCCTGGCCGTACAGAGGCTTACCAATAATCCGCAGGGGCAGATACTTTGCCTCGTTGGGCCTCCGGGCGTCGGCAAGACGTCCATCGTGCGCGGCATTTCCGAGGCGATGGGGCGCAAGTTCGTCCGTATGAGCCTCGGCGGCGTGCATGACGAAGCGGAGATTCGCGGACACCGGCGCACGTATATCGGCGCGCAGCCCGGCCGCGTGATCGAGGCGATCCGCAAAGCCGGGTCGCTGAACCCGGTGCTGCTTTTCGACGAGATCGACAAGCTTGGCGCGGACGTGCGCGGCGATCCGTCGAGCGCCATGCTCGAGGTGCTGGACAGCGCGCAGAACTTTGCGTTTGTCGACCATTTCCTCGAGCTGCCGTTCGATCTGTCGCACTGCATGATCATCACGACCGCGAACGACGCGGGCGCGATTCCGAGGCCGTTGTTCGACCGGATGGAGATCATCGAGGTGCCCAGCTATCTCTTCGACGAAAAAGAAGAGATTGCGCGCAGGCACCTGCTGCCCAAGCAACTGGAAAAACACGGGCTGAAAAAATCCAATCTGCGCATTTCCGAGGGCGCGCTGCAGACCATAATCGGCTGCTATACCCGGGAGGCGGGCGTGCGGGAGCTGGAACGTGTCCTTGCGAGCGTCTGCCGCAAGGCCGCCTGCGAAATTGCGGAAGGCAAGACGCGCGTTACCCTGACCGAAACGCGGATGGTCGAATGGCTTGGACCGCACAAATACAAGAGCGTCGAGCCGCTCCGGCCCGATACGGTCGGCGTGGTGACGGGACTTGCCTGGACGAGCGTCGGCGGCGAAACGCTTGAGGTGGAAGCCGCGGCGGTGCCCGGCAAAGGCGTTTTACAGCTCACGGGCCAGCTTGGCGACGTTATGCAGGAGTCCGCGAAGGCTGCGATGACGTACGTACGCGCGAATACGGCGCGGTTCGGCATCGACGCGAGCTTTTTGGAAACGCTTGACGTACATATTCATGTGCCGGAAGGTGCGGTGCCGAAGGACGGACCGTCCGCAGGCGTCGCCATGGCGACGGCGCTCGTTTCGGCGCTGACGGGTATTCCGGTGAAGAGCAGCGTGGCGATGACCGGCGAGATTACCCTGCGTGGGCGCGTACTGCCGATCGGCGGACTGCGCGAAAAGCTGCTTGCCGCCGTGCGTGCCGGCATCGAGCGGGTCGTGCTGCCGAAATCGAATCGTGAAAATCTGTACGATGTGCCGGAAGAAGTCAAGGGCGCGCTGAAGATCGAATTTGTTGAAACCGTCGACGAGGTGCTGGACTTCGCTTTGACGATGCATCCGCACGGGACCGAGTCGATGATCAATCTGCCGGGAATGGATATGACACATGAAGCAATTCGACATTAAGCAGGCCGAATTTGTAACCAGCGTGGGGCAGGGCCAATCTTACCCTGCCCCCCTTACATGCGAAATCGCGATTGTCGGCAGAAGCAACGTTGGAAAAAGCAGCCTGATCAACTGCATCTGTAACAATAAAAAACTTGCAAAAACCTCGCAGACACCCGGAAAAACACGGCTGATCAACTATTTTTTGATCAATCGCGCGTTTTTCTTGGTGGATTTGCCGGGGTATGGGTTCGCGCGCGCGAGCAAGACGGAACAACGCAATTGGGGCGACCTGATCGGCGGCTATCTTGCCAGCGGAAGGCCGAGGCACCTTTTTTTGCTGCTGGACATCCGGCATGCGCCGTCCGCGGAAGACCGGCAGATGTTCGAATGGGTGCTGTATTACGGTGTTCCGTTTACGCTGATCGCGACGAAGGCGGATAAATTGAGCAAAGCCAAACGCGCAATCGCCGCGAACAAAGCGGCGAAACTGCTCGGCGCGCCGCCGTATGCAATTCCGTTTTCCGCAGATGACAAAGACGGCCGCGAACAGGTGATCGCCCGGATTGGACAAATCGCTTCCGAGGGCCGGAAACAGGCATAAAATCAGCAGAAAACCTCTTTTTTCAAAATTATTTGCCGGTTGAGAAATTTCGCTTGACACGCGGGAAAATCTTCTGCATAATATCCAGCGTAATGTTTGAGAGCAAAGGCAGGGCTGATGGCTATGGCATTGCATAAGTGCCCCAGATGCGAATTGAATTATGTCCGCGAAGGCGAAACGTATTGCGACGTTTGCAAACGCGAGCTCAAGCGTGCGCAGGCGCGCGGCAGGCATATCGACGACGAAGCGGAAGACGAGGATGAAATCGTCATGTGCTCCGAGTGCGGAGAAGCTCCCGCGGTGCGCGGCGGCGAACTCTGCGCCGCTTGTCTGAAAGAGCAAAAGCGGCAGGCGGAGCTGGAAAACGCCGACGACCTGGACGAAGACTACGATGAAGACGAAGACGGTGACGACGAGGAAGATTCGCCCGACGAATAAAATCGCCGTCCGACCGGACGCATGGAGAGGAGCAAGGGATGCATATCTACGCTATTGCCGACCTGCATCTTTCGCACTCTACCGACAAGCCGATGGACGTTTTCGGCGAAGCATGGCGCTATCACGTGGAAAAACTGGAATGGAACTGGCGCGAGGCCGTTTCGGAAGAGGACCTCGTCCTGATTCCGGGAGATATCAGTTGGGCAATGCAGCTAACCGCCGCATTGCCCGATCTTGCGTTTATCGGGCGCTTGCCGGGAAAGAAGATTCTGCTCAAGGGGAACCACGACTACTGGTGGAGCGCAATCGGTCGCGTCCGCGCCGCGCTGCCGGCGAATATTCGTGCTTTGCAAAACGACGCTTTTGTGGAAAACGGCGTCGGCATCTGCGGAAGCCGCGGATGGCTCTGCCCCGGAAGCTCGAACTATTCCGCCGCCGATGAAAAAATCTACCTTCGGGAATTGGAGCGGCTAAGGCTGTCGGTGCGCGCGCTTCCGGAGACGGAAATCAGAATTGCCATGATACACTTTCCGCCGTTTTGCGAACGGGAACGGACGTCCGGCTTTACCGAAATATTCGAAGAATGCGGGATCCATACCGTCGTATACGGCCATCTGCACGGGGAAGCGAACAAAAACGCCTTCGAAGGCGAGCGAAACGGAATCGTCTATCATTGCGTTGCCGCCGACAAACTGGACTTTAAGCCGAAACGGATTCTATGAGCCATAAACACAAACAGCGCCCGCATGCAATTGCGGGCGCTGTTTGTGTTTATCTTTCAGCTTGCCTCTTTCTGTTCACATCGTACAATCAGCCGGTTCGAGCCGTTGTCCTTGCAGGTTAAAAGCGTCAGACCACAGTCTCCCCGGTAGGATTTCAGCGCGCTGAACGCGTCCGGCTCGATGCTTTTGATCTGGTACACTTCATAACGCACGCGCGTGCCGGTCGCGCTGTCCGTGAGATAGAGTTCACTCCCGACGGAGAGCTGACTCAGCCGGCCGAAATGGGAGCCGTTTTTATAGTTGTGTCCGATCAGCACCAGGTTGCCCTCTTCGTTCGGACCCGGCCCCTTGTAACGGCAGATCGAAATCTTGAGCAGCTTGTAGGACCATTTTCCGATGATCGGCAACTCTTCGTCCAGTTCCGGAATTTCGAGGATACCGATCACACCGTCCTCGCCGGTGGCGTCGATGATCTTTTCAATCGTCTCGTCGAGTTCGGAGACTTCCGGCGCGTCGGGGCGGACATAGTCGCCGCTTTCGTCCACGTCGTCGTTGGAACCGTCGTCCGCAAGATGTTCGTCGCTGTCGGTTGTCGCGGAAGCATCTTCCTCCGCCTCCGACGAATCGGCAGGTTCGTCGGTTCCGGCCGGCGTCGGTTCCGGAGATTGCGAAACAACGGCGCTGGCGGTAGCCTCGGGCGTTACCGTTGCTTTTGCCTTGTAAGCCTCCAGCAGGATCGTCGCATTTTTGCCTGCAGCCTCGCCTTCGTAGAGTTTGACGCCGATGAGCACGAGCGCCGTCAACCCGAGGAGAATCGCCGTCAGTCCGAGAATCCGAATGGCGCGGAGTTCCCTTTTGGCCCGGGCTGACTGCTTTGCATGGACGGGTATGGTGGCGGGCAAATTCGACGGGTTATGCCGGTTATGCTTTTTCAGAGCGTTTTTTCCGGATGCCATACCATACCCCCGTCGCGATGAGCA
>CAYUUB010000169.1:0-5097 GCA_964447725.1 uncultured Oscillospiraceae bacterium | reverse complement strand
AACCCTGCCGGTTCGTCATCAGCCACCAGCCGATCGCAACATAGATCGCCGCGCCGATAATAGCGGAAACCATGGCGTTTTTTAAAAGCTCCGGCGTGAAAAACGCCAGGGAAACCGCGCTTCCGCCGAGTCCAGCCAGCGCGTGGTTTATAATCCTGATTGCGAGCTTCTGCGGTGCAAACCCGATCAGGATCAGCGGGACCGCGGGCAGCGCCACAGCCAGCAAGGACTGCCTGCTGCAGCATACGCGCGGCGTATCGTCCTCAATCGGCGGGTCGATAAACAGCCACAGGAACAGTTTCATCATGTTTGCGAACGTAAACGCGCCGATGCCGACGATCAGCCACCTGGCCACCGGCAGCATTTTTGCGAACCCGCCGCTCAGCGACTCCATGCCTTCGGCGACGCCACTGTGCATCATGCTCATGGAAAGATATCCCGTCGTCAGCGGGATGCCGCTGACCGTGAGCGCGCCCAGAACGAAAAACACCGCCAGCGCGACGTTGCCGCGGCCCGACCCGCGGAGTTTGTTGAGCGTTCCGTCTCCGCGCACGCGCAGAAAGATGCCTGCGGAGAGCAGGAGCACGCTCATGCCAAACGAGAGGTTGACGACGTGCAGCAGCGCGCCGCCCACGGCAAACGAAGCCGTTCCCGCCGCCGCCGCGACCGACAGGCTCAATACGATCGTGCCGACCTGGGAGAGCGAAATGTAGGAAAGCGCCCTGAGCAGGTCCGGCGAAACCAGCGAAAACACCGCGCCAAGAAGCATGGTTGCAACGCCGAGTGCGAACAGCACCGCCGCAAACGCGATGCTTCCGGAAAACAGGCTCGTTGTAAGCATCAGGATCCCGAACAGGCCCGCGGCGCTCACAACGCCGCAAAGCAGCGGCAGTACCGACGCAGGCGCCGAGGCGTACGCTTTCGGCACCCAGACATGCAGCGGATACAGGCCTGCGAGCGCCGCGTAACTGAACAGGATGCAGATGCCGTCCGCAAACATCCGTCCGGTGAGGCCGCCCGAAACGGCTTTCAGCGCCGCATCCGTCAGCGAACCGATCTGCGCATACAAATCGACCAGGCCATAAATCATAGCCGCGCCGCCGATCAATACAAACGCCAGCAACAGGTTGGCCGTGTTTTTCGTTTCCTCCGTCTCCGGATGGAACAGCATGGCGCAGACGCTGAGCGCAAAAACGACGAAGAGCAGGCTTGCCGTCAGCAGGTCCGCGGAGAGAAACACGCCGTTTGCACAGCCGAGCATAAACAGGAAGATCGCCTGATAGCGCCCTTGGCGCGGCTCGCCGGAAAGCGACGCGCGCGTTGCAATCGACGAACAGAAAAACACGCCGCAGCACACCGCGGTCAGTACGCCGTGCATTCCATCGGACGTAAACGAAACTTGATACAGGCCGTCCGCCGCCAGCGTGACCGACGCCGGAAAAACGGCGAACAGCACGGCGGCCGCCGTGCTCAGCAGCGTAACCGCGCCGACGATCATGTCCCGCGTTCTTTCGCGCCGGTTCCAGAGCCCGGCTGTTGGCGCGGCGAGAATCGGCAGAAAAATCAGCACCAGAATCAGCATCATGCAGCGCCTCCAATCAACCATTGTGCAAGCGTTGTATGGACCGTCCCCGAAAGCAGCCCCAGCAGAACCATCAGCACGGTGACAATCAGAATCGCGACGGACATGCTGCGCGTTTCCGTACGCTTGCCCGGCGTCATCTGCGGATTGCCCAGCGGGAAAAACGCGCGGGTGACGATGCCGAGCGTATAGAGCGCGGTCAGGACCGTCGAAACCAGCAGCGCTGCGACGGACACGTACCCCCAGCCGGTCGCAAGCTCGATGGCGGATTCACCGATCGCCCATTTGGAAAAGAAGATCGGAAGCGGCGGCATGCCGATCAGCGCGAGCGACGCGACCGTAAAGCATGCGAACGTAACCGGCATGCGTCTGCCGATGCCCTCGATTTCGTCGAGGTACTCCTTCCGTTCCTTTTCCAGCACCGCGCCGACGCAGAAAAACAGCGTGATTTTGACGAACGCATGGCTGACGATGTGCTGTGCGCTGGCCATCAGCCCCGTCGCGCTCATCATGGTCACGCCGAGGAGGATATAGGAAAGGTTGCTCACCGTAGAGTACGCGAACCGGCGCTTGAGATGGTTCGTTCGAAGCGCGCGCGCGGAACCGTAGACGATCGTAAACAGCGCAGCCGCCATTGGGATATACTGCGCAAACGTTCCTCTCAGCAGCTCGGTCCCAAACGTGTAATACGTCAGCCTTATGCAGGCGAACGCGCCCGCCTTGACAACGGCCACCGCATGCAGCAGCGCCGTCACCGGCGTCGGCGCAACGGAAGCCGTCGGCAGCCATCCGCTCAGCGGCATGATCGCCGCCTTGACGCCGAAGCCGAAAAACGCGAGCGTGAATACCGTGCGCAGGAGCTGTTCGTGGCCGGCCACAAGCGACGCGTCCAGAACGCCCTCCAGCGCAAACGCCGCGTTGGCGCCGCCGTAGTTCGCCGTGAAAACAACGGCGATAAAGCCGAGCGAAGCGCCGCCGATGGAATAGACCAAGTACCGTTTCCCGGCATACCGCGCCCTGTCGTCCATCTTGTGCATGACCAGCGGCAGCGTCGCGAGCGTCAGCAGCTCGTAAAACAGATACATGGTCACGAGGTTTCCTGCAAAGGCGACCCCGACCGCCGCACCGTAGGAGAGCACGAAGAACGAAAAGAACCGCTGCTTTTTATGGTCCTCCTTCATATAGTCGAACGCATACAGCGTCGTGATGGGCCAGAGGATCGCGACGACGCAACCGAACACGCGGGACATGCCGTCCACGTTCAGCCCGATGGTCAGAAGGCTCGTAATATGCGCAAGTTTCAGCATGCCGCCGTCGTACGCCGCGCAAAGCGCAAGCACCATCGCGCTCGTGGCCAGCACGGCGACATACGTCAGCGCTTTGAGCGCCCGAATGTTTCGAAAGCGCTTCATCGCAAACAGCGGCGCGCAGAAAAGCGGAAGCAGTACGGCAGCCAGCATCAATATCTTCATCATGACAGCCCTCCACCGATCGTCGTAAAGAGCCGCTCGCCAACGCCGCTGAACACGCCCGGAAAAACGCCGAAGACGAGCACTGCCGCCAAAAGGATCAGGATCGGGACCATCGCGCGCCATCCAACCGTGCGCGGCCCGACGACGCATGCAAAAAAGTCCTTTCCCGGAAAGAACGCATCCGCCGCAATCGGCAAAAATGCACCTGCGGAAAGCAGCGCGGAGAGCAGCATCGAAGCGACGCACAATCTTCCAAGCGTGCCGCCGAACGCGAGCGCGCCGCGGCCCAGTTCCCACAGCGCGGCAAATCCGCTGAACGGCGGAAGTCCGATCACGGAAAGCGACAGCAGCGTAAAGCACCCCATCGTCAGCGGCATGTCGCGGCCGATGCCCTTAAACTCCGAAACGCGAAGGAATCCCGTCTGTTCCTGCACCACGCCGGCGCTGAAAAACAATCCGGATTTCGCGCAGGCGTGAAAGAACACCTGAAGAACGCCGCCGATAAATCCAAGCTCCGTAAACGTCAAAAATCCGATCAGCGCGCAGGCAAGCTGGGAAATGCTCGAATACGCCAGCCGCTTTTTGAGCACCGGCTCCCTGTAAGCCAGCATAGCGCCCATCAGCGCCGTCAGGCACGCCAGCGAAATCAGCACCGTCTGCGCCCAGCCGCCGGAAAGCAGCGCCGCGCCGAACACCTGATAGGACACCCTCACGATGCCGAGCACGCCCATGACCGCAACAACGCCGGAGAGCAGCGCGCCGACCGAAACCGGCGATTCGTTGCTTGCCGGAATCATCCACGCCGAAAGCGGGTACAGACCCGCCTTGCAGCCGAACCCAAGCGCGATCAGCAGGAACGCAAGCTGATTGTGCGGCTCGCTCAAGGCCACGCCGCCCGCCGTAAAGGCCTCGATCGCTTCCATCCCGGCGAGCTTCATGCCGCCGAGCACAAGCGCCGTGCCCGTAAACGAGAAGCCGATGTAGATCAGCGCCGCCCGCCGCGCGCGTTCCGTTCCGTTATGCAGCACGAGCGGAAACGACAGCAGCGAAACGATTTCAAAAAACATATAAAACGTCAGCAGGTTAGCCGAAGCGTACACCGCGTTCAGCGCGCCCAGCGTCAGGAAGAAAAAACCGAAAAGCCTCGCACGTTTCGTATCGTTTTTGCCGGTATCCAGCAGGAAAACGAACGTCAGTAAAAACAGCGCCGGCGCAAGCGCCATCAGCATCCGCGGCAGGCTGTCCAGTTCCAGCGCAAAACGGAACGTACCGACATCGATGGAAACGCCGCCGCGCGCAAACAAAACCGTTGCAAGATTGATCAGCAGCGAAACGCCGCCGCCTGCCAACGCAAGCATGCCGACGCGTCCGCCGCGCCGCCCGATGACGAACGCGCCGAAAACCAGCGGAAATAAGATGGAAAGCAGCAGGAGAATCATGTGGGTTACCTCTACATCCAGAGCGACAGCCCGTTTTGAATGACGCCGATCACGCCGATACAGCCGAGGCCTAAAAAGACGACCAGCGCGCCAAGCACGGTGCCGGACACGCCGAACATCCAGTCCGGTTCGTGCGGCTCCCGCTGCATAAAGCCGGACGGCGTCCAGATCGCGATCGTAGCAGGGATATAGTACAGCGCGTTGAGCACCGTACTGACGGCAAGCGCGATCAGCGCGATCCACATCCGGTTCGGATTGAGCAGCGAAGCGCGCGCAAGCCCGAATTTGACCACAAACCCGGCCAGCAGCGGAATGCCCACCATGGAGAGCGCGCCGAGCGTGAACAGCACGCCCGCCAGCGGGTCGCTCCGCGCCGAGCCGCGCAGGCGGTACAGGCTCTTTTCGTGGCCCTGCACGCGAATCAGCCTGCCTGCGCTGATAAAGAGCAGGGGTTTCGTCGTCGCGTGCACAAGGATTTGATAAAACGCCGCCGCGACGCCGAGGTTCGTTCCAAGGCCGAGCCCCATGAACACATAGCCGATCTGCGCGACGGACGAATACGCCAGCATGCGCTTGATGTGCTCCTCGCCGATGGCGCGCCACG
>CAYUUB010000168.1:0-5113 GCA_964447725.1 uncultured Oscillospiraceae bacterium | reverse complement strand
ACAGGCACGGGGGGTTTTTTATTGGAACGAACACCTCTGCGGGCGCGCGTAAAGCGAAACGAAAGCCAATGATAAAAAGTATTGACGAAGCGAAAAATTGTTGCTAGAATGTTGAATGTTTGATATACAACTGTTTGACATCAAACAACAGGAACGGAAAGGAGGCTGTCTGTGGAAAAGGATAGCATCGGCATGGAGCTTCGATCGCTGAACAACCTGATTCGGCGTTATTTCGAATTTTCTTCGCACAAACGGGAAATTGAAAGCGTTACGGGTAACAACGGGTGGATTATCGGCTATCTTGCCGACAGCGGTGGACAGGACATTTTTCAGAAAGACATCGAGGACCACTTTACCATCACCCGGTCCACCGCTTCGAGGGTGCTCAGCCTGATGGAGCGAAAAGGGCTGATCCTGCGGCAATCGGTCGCGCGCGACGCAAGGCTGAAAAAAATCGTGCTTACGCAAAAGGCCCGGGACATCAGCAAAACGATGCAGAAGGATTCGGAAAAAATGGAAAATACCCTTATAAAGGGGTTTACGGAAGGAGAAGTTGAAGAGCTCATCTCCTATATAAAGAGGATGAAGGAAAACATCTCCGCTTCACAGGAGATCGGCTGAGGAACTGTATGATCAAGAAACTATTATCCAGCGTGCGGAATTACAAAAAAGATACGATTCTCGCCCCGGTTTACGTGACCTTTGAATCGATCCTTGAAATTATTATCCCGACGCTGATGGCTTTTTTAATCGATAACGGAATCGAACTGAAGAACATGCGCTATATCCTGCTGATGGGGATCGCGCTTGCGGCTTCCGCGGCGCTCTCGCTGCTCTCCGGCGTCCTTGCCGGTCGCAGCGCGGCGATCGCGTCGTGCGGATTTGCAAAAAACCTGCGGCACGATATGCTTTATAACACGCAGAAATTCTCATTTTCCAATATCGATAAATTCTCGACGGCCAGCATCATTACGAGGCTGACCACCGACGTCACCAACGTGCAGAACGCGTTTCAAATGCTGGTGCGCCTGGGCGTACGGGCGCCTATGGTGATCGTGTTCGCACTGGTGTTTTCCTGTCGCATCGACGCGAAGTTGTCTTTGATTTTCTTTGCGGTGATTCCGGTCCTCGGCTTTGGGCTATGGTTGATCATGTCGCACGTGCATCCGATTTTCGTGCGGGTCTTCAACACCTACGACAAACTGAACAACATGGTTCAGGAAAACCTGCACGGCATTCGCGTCGTCAAATCCTATACCCGGGAAGAGTATGAAGATAAGAAATTCGCCGGGGTGTCCCAGGCGATTTTTAAGGACTTTTCCACGGCGGAAAAGCGGCTGGCGTTCAACATGCCGCTGATGCAGTTTTGCCTTTATGTCAGCATGCTGCTGCTGTCCTGGTTTGGCGCGAAGACAATCGTCGCATGCAACAACAACGCCGCGCTCGGGCTTTCGACGGGCGAACTGACGAGCCTGATTACGTATGCCCTGCAGATTTTGATGAGCCTTATGATGTTCTCCATGATCTTCGTAATGGTCATCATCTCAAGGGCGTCCGCGGAGCGCATCGCGGAGATTCTGGACGAAGAGAGCGACATGAAAAACACGGACGATCCGGTTTTCAAAATGAAGGACGGCTCCGTTTCCTTCGATCACGTCACGTTCGCTTATACGAAAAAAGCCGACAGGCCGGTGCTGAAGGACATCAACCTATCCATCCGGTCGGGTGAAACCGTCGGGCTGATCGGCGGAACGGGTTCTTCAAAATCCAGCCTGGTCCAGCTGATCCCGCGCCTTTACGACGTCACGGACGGGGCGGTTACCGTGGGCGGCGTCGACGTCCGGAATTACGACCTGGAAACGCTTCGCAACCAGGTTGCGATGGTGCTGCAGAAAAACGTGCTTTTTTCCGGGACGATCCGGGAGAATCTCCGCTGGGGCAACGAGCACGCCACGGACGGGGAACTTGTCCACGCCTGCGAGCTTGCGCAGGCGGACGGCTTTATCCGGGAATTCCCGGACGAGTACGACACCCATGTCGAACAGGGCGGCGCCAATTTGTCCGGCGGCCAGCGGCAGCGGCTCTGCATCGCGCGCGCGCTGCTGAAAAAGCCTCACATTCTGATCCTGGACGATTCGACCAGCGCGGTCGACACGCAGACCGACAGCCTGATCCGCCAGGCGTTCCGGGAGGAGATTCCGGACACGACGAAAATCATCATCGCCCAGCGCGTCGCGTCCGTGCAGGACGCCGACAAGATTATCGTTCTGGATAACGGGGCGATCCGGGCGGTCGGCGTGCACGAGGAGCTGCTGAAATCCTGCGCGATCTATAAAGAGGTCTATGAATCGCAAAACAGAGGAGATGATCTCCATGAATAAATCAAGCGGAACAAACGGCCGTAAGCCGGCCGCGAGGCCTCCGAAGGGCCGTTTCAAGCCGGGGACGATCAAGCGGCTTCTTTCCTATATGGCCGAATACAAAATCCAGCTGATTTTCGTCGTTGTCTGCATCATCCTGAGCGCAGCGGCCATGGCGGCGTCCTCGCTGTTTTTGAAAACGCTGATCGATAATTATATCACGCCTTTGCTGGGGCAAACGAATCCCGTTTTTTCGGAATTATTCCGTGCGATCCTGACGATGGGCGGCATCTATCTCGTCGGCGTGCTTTCCACCCTGTTCTATAACCGGAGCATGGTGGTCATCGCGCAGGGGACGCTGAAAAAAATCCGCGATTCCATGTTCGAGCATATGCAGGCTCTGCCGATCCGTTATTTCGATACGCATACGCACGGGGACATCATGAGCCGCTACACCAACGATACCGACACGCTTCGTCAGGCGATTTCGCAGAGCCTGCCGCAGATATTTTCCTCTATCATGACCGTGACCGCGGCATTTTTGTCCATGCTGTACCTCAGCGTCGGTATGACGGTTTTCGTTCTGGCGTTCGCGTTCCTCCTGCTGAAGGTGATCAAAGTGCTGGTCGGGCGGAGCGGCAAATACTTTGTGGAGCAGCAGACCTCGCTTGGCGACGTCAACGGCTATATCGAAGAGATCATCAGCGGCCAGAAGGTGGTCAAGGTGTTTTGCCACGAGGAAGCCGCCGAAAAGGAGTTCGACGAAAAGAACGCGACGCTCTGCCACAGCGCGACGGAAGCGAATAAATACGGGAACATCACGATGCCGATCGTTGGCAACATGGGCTATATGCTCTATGTGCTCCTGGCCATTATCGGCGGCGCGGCGGGGATTGCGGAGCTGCCCAATTTGAGCCTCACCGGGGTCAATCTTCTGACGATCGGTACGATCGTCTCCTTCTTAACGCTCTCGCGCAGCTTTATCAATCCGATCGGGCAGATTTCCATGCAGTTCAACATGGTAGTCATGGCGCTCGCCGGCGCGTCGCGGATTTTCGAGCTGATGGATGCGGAGGTCGAGCAGGACAACGGATACGTCACCCTCGTTAATGCAAAAGAGGAAAACGGCGAAATCACGGAATGCGCCGAACGGACGAACACCTGGGCGTGGAGGCATCCGCACGGCGACGGAACGGTCACATATACGCCGCTGCAGGGCGAAATCCGTTTTTACGACGTGGATTTCGGATACGAGAAGGACAAGATCGTCCTGCACAACATCACGCTTTACGCCGAGCCGGGCCAGAAGGTGGCTTTCGTGGGCGCTACCGGCGCGGGCAAGACGACGATCACGAA
This sequence comes from uncultured Oscillospiraceae bacterium, assembly GCA_964447725.1. Lineage (GTDB taxonomy): Bacteria > Bacillota > Clostridia > Christensenellales > CAG-138 > UBA7703. Next base: position 1,397 of record CAYUUB010000168.1, on the reverse strand, counting down.
CCTGATCAACCGCTTTTACGACATTGCGGACGGAAAGATCCGGTACGACGGGATCAATATCAACAAGATCAGGAAAAACGACCTTCGCCGTTCACTGGGGATCGTTTTGCAGGACGTGAACCTCTTTACCGGAACGGTTATGGACAACATACGTTACGGCAAGCTGGACGCGACCGACGAAGAGTGCATAGCCGCCGCGAAGCTCGCCAATGCGGACGGGTTTATCCGCATGCTGCCGCAGGGCTACCAGACCATACTGAAGGGCGACGGGAGCGGCCTTTCGCAGGGGCAGCGCCAGTTGATCTCGATCGCGCGCGCGGCCGTGGCCGACCCGCCCGTCATGATTCTGGACGAAGCGACCTCGTCCATCGACACCCGGACGGAAGCCATCGTACAGAAGGGCATGGACGCGCTGATGCAGGGCAGGACGGTATTCGTGATCGCCCACCGGCTTTCCACCGTGCAGAATTCCGACGTGATCATGGTGCTGGAGCACGGCCGCATCATCGAGCGCGGCAGCCATGAACACCTGATTGCGGAGAAGGGTAAATATTACCAGCTCTATACGGGCGCTTTCGAACTAGAATAATTTGCCGATTTTCCAACGATAAAAGAAGCGGGCTTCGTCTGTGAAGGCCCGCTTCAGCCTACCCCAAAAGTCTAGGGAATTGTTAAGGGCCGCAGTCCTTAACGCTTTGATTCCGGCTGCGTCGGTTCATCCGGCGCAACGGATCGCCCGGTTCGGGCGGTTTCCCTGTGCGCTTTGCCGCCCGGTCGCCCGAAGGGCGAGAGGCAAAACGCGGTTGTCCCGTCAAAAAAAACAAGTTTTTTGACGGCCTAAAGCGAGCTTCGTCTGTGAAGGCCCGCTTTTTTTGTGTTCGCGGCTGCCGGCGTGTCCCCGGCGTTTGCTGACGATATCCCGATTTTCCGTCAAAATGGCGGGAGACGCGTCTTGGTTCATTAAAAAAATTTAGACGGTATAAAAATCAGACCGTTGTTTTTTCAAAAGAATAATGGTAGTATAAATACGTTTGGCGGGAAGAGCGGCGATGGATATCGCGGAGCGCGCTCTGCGTTCTATATACCAATTTAAAGAATACGAGGCTACGAAACATGAAAAGATGGATTACATTATTGCTTGTGGTACTGATGACGGCGGGACTCGTGGCATGCGCACAGCAGACGGAAACCACCGGGACTGAGGAAACCGTTGCAACGGAAGGGACTGCCGCGACGGCGGAGCCCGCCGAAGCGACGGAGGAACCCGCGGCCGAGGAAACGACGGAGGAGCCGATCGAACTGCTCGTGTATTCCGGCGCGGGTCTGAAGAAAGCCATGGAGCAGATCAAGACCGCGTACGAGGCCGATCATAACGTGACGATCGAATACGTCTATGC
>CAYUUB010000167.1:0-5120 GCA_964447725.1 uncultured Oscillospiraceae bacterium | reverse complement strand
GGCGGGCTTTCCCGCGTGGAAGTACTTCCGGGAACGAACCCGGATATGAAAATCTATCGCTGCACGCTTAAAGCGGGCCATGACTGGCAGCCGGACGTGTATCGGTATGGCGACACGACGCAGTTTTTTGCATTCGTAACGCCGTCCGGCTATGTCCTGACCAAAGATACGGCATACGACATTACCGGCTACGCGGCGTTTGTGCCCGATTATGACGCCGAGCGCTTCACGATTCACGCCGGGAGCAAGGATCTCGAATTCTGGCATTTTGTCGGACGTATGGTGAAATGGGACGTGGAACGGATGGACTACATTCATTTCGAGCTTCCGAGGTTCCGCCTGTTCAAGGATGCGTGGCGTTATACGGAAGGCTTTACCGGCGGCATGGGCTCCACCTGCCTTTCGCATCACGTGCTTGAACATCGTTTCCTCGGCCGTTACAGCATGGGCTGGAACGTCGGAGAGGGCCCGTCCATGATCGGGAGTCATGTGCATCCGGATCTGGAACAGTGGTATTTCATCCTGCCCGGCGGCTGCATGACCTATACGGCGGGGGATGAGAGCATCCATGTGAGCGAAGACGACGTCACCTATACTTCGATGGGAACGTCGCATGGAAGCTCGGTGGCGGAGAACGAAAAAATCAATTATTTCTGGGTCGAACTTGCAACGGACGGATATAAGAGCTGATTTGGCCGAAGGCCATTCATTCAGGATGATACGGCCCATCGGGGCTGTAAATAAAAAAAGGAGAGAGAAATAATGAAAAGGAAACTTCTTGCTCTGCTGCTTGTGGCCATGATGCTGCTTGGCACGATTGGCTGCGCCGCAACCGAAACCACGGCGACCACAACGGAAGAAACCGCGACAGAAGCGCCTGCCGAAACGACTGCTGCCGAAGAGGCCGTTGCCGCAGAAACCGATCCGTTCCAGGCTCAGATTGACGAAATCCTTGCGAACGCAACCGAAAGCTCGCTTGCCGACGTACTGGACGCGGGCGTCGTGACGATCGGCGTTGAAGGAAACTGGACTCCCTACATCTACTATGATCCCGACGATCCGGAAAAACTGGTCGGATTCCATGTGGAAGTTGCCGAAGCGATTGCAAGCAAGCTTGGCGTAACTTGCGAATTTGATGTGGCGTCGCAGTTCGACGGCATTCTCGCGGGCCTTCAGGCCGGACGCTTCCAGGTTATTTCCATGGGCCTGAAAAACTCGACGATCAAGGATTATCCGGACCTGACCAACACGATTTTCTACAACCAGGATATGCCGATCATTATCGTCAATTCGGACAACACGGATATTGTCGACATCGCTTCGATGAACGGGAAAAAGGCCGGCAACTCGACGACGAGCTCCTATGGCAAAATTGCGTATAACGCTGGCTGCGACTGCAACCCGGACCTTGACTTCGCAATGGCGATGATGGGTATCACCAACGGCACGATCGACCTCGCCGTGAACTCCTACGTGGTGTTCAGCCAGTATATGGAGCAATATCCGGACGCTCCGCTGAAGATTGCCTTCTATTATGAGCCGGAGAACATCGAGGACCTGCAGGGCGGCGTGACGCTGCGCACCGCCGACCAGTCGCTGATCGATGGGTTTAACGCAGCGATTGAGGAACTGCTCAACGACGGCACGATCATCGCCCTTGCGCGCGAGTACCTTGGCGACGGCTTCGTCGATAACGCCGCGCTCTATCAACCGTATTTGAACAATTAACGAACCGCTGTCGGAATCGGAGCGCGCCTCCCGCGCGGCGCGCTCCGGCGGCCATACTTAAAAAATCGAGACAGGATGAGGCAAGCCCATGATTGAAAAAGATTTAGGAAAAATTCTTGAACTGCTGGCGAACGCATTTTGGCCGATGCTGAAAGCGTGCATACAGGTCACGATACCATTGTCGATTATCGCTTTTATCTGCGGCAGCATTGTGCTGGCGCTGATCGTCGCCCTGATGCGTCTGTCCAAAAACGTCGTTCTCAAGGCCATCGCCAGGTTTTACGTTTGGCTGATTCGCGGAATCCCGCTGCTGGTGCTGCTGTTTATCATCTTTTACGGCCTGCCGACGATCGGCATCGTGATGAAGCCGTTTACGTCGGCGTGCGTAGGCTTGATTTTAAGCCAGGGCGCGTACAACTCCGAAGTCATCCGCGCGGCGATTACCGCGGTTCCGAAGGGGCAGTGGGAGGCGGCGCACGCGGTGGGCATGACGCGCTGGCAGACGCTGCGGTTTATCGTGATTCCGCAGGCGGCGCTGATCGCGGTGCCGTCGGTTTCAAGTTACTTTATCAGCCTGACGAAGGATACCTCCCTGTGCGCCGTGCTGACGGTACGGGAAATGTTTCAGGTTGCGCGGCAGATGGTCGCGACGAATTTCCAGCCGCTGTGGATGTACGTGGAAGCGGGCTTACTGTATTTGGTTTTGTGCACGATTTTGACCTTGCTGCAGAGCAACCTGGAAAAATCGCTCGGCAAGCACAATGCGGTTGCCGCCGCTTTGTCGGTCGGAAAAAAAGTATCAAGGTGAAAAGAAAGGTCGGATTCGCCTGCTGAGGTCTGCGAATCTGTTTGTAAGAAGACATGCGGACACAAAAGGAGCAGATGAAGGGCTTCTTGTTTGTAATGGCTGCTTCGGCGCTCTATGGACTTTCCCCGCTGTTTATCACGTCGCTTTCTGAAAATGGGGCGCACTTTTCAAACGTGATGTTTTATAAGGGCGGTATTTCGGCACTGGAACTGGCGCTGATTTCGCGCTTGAGCCATAAAAGGATGCGGCTCACCCGCTTGGAAAACCGGCATACGATGCTGCTTGGCGCGCTGCGCGGATTAACGTGTTTCTTCCTGTTCGGGTCATATGAATGGATTACTACCGGGCTTGCCACGTCTATCCATTTTACGTTTCCGCTATTTGTGACGCTGATCAGCGTGCTGGCCTTCCGCGCCAAGCCGCAGGCGAGCGGCGTCGTCAGCCTGATTATGACGCTGACGGGAATCACGCTGTTTGTCTGGAACGCGTCCGGCAACGCGGCTTCCGGATGGGGAATCCTGTTTGCGGTCATTTCCGCCGTCATGTATGCCACATACCTCGTTGCGCTGGACCGATGCGATATCGGCAGAATCCCGCCCATGGTTTACGCGATGTACGAGATGGCGTATTCGGCGGTCTTTGCACTTGTGACCAGCACGATGATCGGAAAGATGAGCTTTACGCTGACGCCGACCGGGTGGCTGGTTGCGATTGCCGGTGCGACGCTGACGGCGTCGTGCGTCATCATGATGAAGATCGGAATCAAGTACATTGACGCGCAGAAAGCCTCGATTCTCTGCGTGCTGGAACCGATCGTCAGCGTGATCGCCGGAGCGCTGGTGATACACGAGGTCGTAACGCTGAAAGCGGCTGTCGGCGCTGCGTTTGTCATAGGGGCGACCGTGGTCACGGTGCTGATGTCCGGGCAGCGGAAAACGGACGATATCCCATGACGCAGGAGAAAAAGAACGGCCTGTTTTCGAACGTATGCCTTTGAATCGGAAAGGAACGTCATGAATCAAAACGAATGGGAGCGGCTCAACCGAACGGTTCGCCGCGAAAACGTAAAAGCCGAGGTTGCGCTGATTGTGGACAGTCCGTGGATACCCGGCTACTTCGGTCAGGGCATCACGGATTTCTTTTCCCGTCCGGACCTGTGGACGCAGGACTATCGCAGGATCAAGGCGGATTTTCCGGAAGCGATCCTGATACCGGATTATTGGGTGGAGTTCGGCATGGCGACGGAACCTTCGAGCTTTGGCTGCCGTATCGAGTTTTTTCAGGACAACCTGCCGATCGTCCACCATTTGTTTGATTCCATTGACGATTTCGAGCCCGCGCAACTGAATCTGCCGAATCCCAGAACCAGCGGTTTCGCCCCGATTGCGCTCAGCATGCAGAGCGATGTGCAGACGAAGATCAGAGAGCGGGGCGATGAACTCTATATCGTCTCCACGCGCGGGCCCTTAACGCTTGCGTCGCACCTGATGGAACTCTCCGAGCTGTTGGTGGGCGTAAAAATCGAACCGGAAAAGGTTCATGGCCTTTTGCGCGTTACGACCGATTATTGCGTCGACTGGCTGACGGCGCAGATGGAAAATGTAAAAACCGCGAAGGCAATTCTGGTGCTCGACGACGTGACCGGATTTTTCGGCGAAGCCGATTATCTGGAGTTTGCGCACCCGTATTTGAAAAAGATATTTAATGCGTTTCCGGAAACGCTGCATCTGTTTCACAACGATACGGATTCCGACGTTTGTTTCCCGCATCTTCAGGACCTTGGCGTCGATCTATTCAACTTTACGCACAAAAAAGATATTGCTGAGGCGAGAAAAAAGATCGGTAAAAACGTTTGCCTGATGGGAAACGTCCCGCCGATGTCGCTTGCGAGGGAAAGCCCCGGCACGGTGCGCGAGCAAACGGCGGGCGTGATCCGTTCGTACTGCCTCGAAAACGGCGGGAGCGCGGCGGGGCTGCTGGTGAGCCCCGGCGGCGGAGTACCGATGGGGGCGACGCACGATAACATCGCCGCCATGATCGACGCGGCGATGTCGTATAAACCGGATAAAGAGTTATAATCGGTTTGGCGCGCCGTGGAGGCCGTAGATTCGGCCGCGGCCTGAAACCGGCCGATCCAAAATTCATTTCTGTGCGAAAACACACTTTCTATTGGCCGTCCGGCTGAAGCGATCGGACGGCCTTTTTTTTGCGCCGGGCAAGGCGGCAAACACGGGCGGCGTGGCGGCGGGCGCGCTGAAGATGAACCGGTGCCGAATATGGTATAATGCGCTTACAAGACGAACGGATTCGCTAGGGAGTGTTTCCAAAGTCGAAATGATGCACTTTTGGAGTTTTAGAAACACACCCTAAAAATATACCGACCGAAAGGAAAAATTCCTTCCTCCGCAACCAAAGCTTTCGTTGCGAAGTGTTATGGGTGGAAGGGAAAGGTATTCACCGACTATGGAACAACAGCCGAAGACAGCCCCGCCGATTGCGGCCGACAACGCGGACGCGCTCTTTGCAGCGTACGCCGACATGGTGTACCGCCTTGCGTTTTTGCGCACAAAAAGCGCCGCGGACG
>CAYUUB010000166.1:0-5158 GCA_964447725.1 uncultured Oscillospiraceae bacterium | reverse complement strand
AAAGGCAAAACGCGGTTGGCCCGTCAAAAAACAAGTTTTTTGACGGCCTCAAGCCGCCTTCCATCGGCGGCTTTTTTATGTTTCGGCGCGCTATTTGGTTATCGCGCTGCCGTTGACGTAAACCGTGTAGCCGTTGGTTTCGATGTTCTTTGTCTTTCCCGAAAACTCGGTCAGATAGGCGTCGCCCGACAGCGTCCATGTCGAGTCGCTGTCGAGCGTGACGGACGCGTCGCCCGCCGTTCCGTCCGGATTGACCGAGCCGGTAAAGCTCGTCCCGCCCGTCAGCGCAAGGTCGAGCGAAGAAACGTCGTCGACCAGGATATCGCCGGTCATCGTCTGATTGGTGGCGACCAAACTGCATTCGCCGCCGTTCTGCCCGTCTTGTCCTGCAACGCGGAGCAAAACGCCGTTGCCGGGCGAAAGCGTGACGTTCGTCAGCGTGATGATGCTACTTGTGTTCGTCACATAAAAGAGATCGCCGTTGTTGGCGTTGAGCCTGCCGCCCGTCATGAAGAACGTGCTTTGCCCGTCGCTTTCAGCGTCGGACGCGCTTTGGTACAGCAGGACGGTATACGGGTTTCCGCCTGCGTCGTCGCCTGCGGAAGGCATATTGCCGGAAACGGTGCAGTCGTTCAGCGTGACGCTTCCGCTGCCGTCGACCACGATTGCAGCGGAATGATTCGCGCGCAGCGTCGCATTCTGTGCCGACACGCTCCCCGCGGTGGACAGCGCCGGTGAATCGGCCCCGCCCGTCGTGAACGTGCCGCCGGTAATCGATATGCTTCCGCCGGTCTGCGCGGTACGAATCGCCGCCGATGCAGCGCCTTGCGTGGAAACGGCCAGACTCTTTGCGGCAATGATCGCGCCGTCAGCGGCAACGATCCCGCAGGAATCGTCCCCGCTGGTCCGGACGCTTGAATCCTCGATGATCAGATAGGTATCCGCGCCGTAAACGAACGCGCCCGTCGCACCCGCCGCGTCGCTGGTGATATCGGAAGCGGCCAACGAAAGCTGAGCCCCGCCGTGAAGCAGCATCGCCGCGTTCAGGCCGACACTATGGCTGGCGGCGCTGTTGGTGGAATCGCCGGCAGTTTTATCGATCGCCGCGGAACGCACGCTCGCCGAGCAGTCGTTTTCCACGCGCAGCGCGTTTTCGTCCGACGACTCGGACACATAGCTTTTCCCTTCTTCCGACGTATCGGCGGTAATGGTATACGCGCCCGTGCCGCTGGACAGTGCGGCTTCGTCGGTGTCGGATTGCTCTTCCGCATCCGTATCGGTCGCATCGTTCTGCTCGTCCGACGCGGTCCCGCTTGCGTTCTCCGCCGGAGTAGCTTCCAACGGCGCGTCGGTTGCCTCCTCGGTCGCGGTCGGCATCGGCGACGCGCTGCTTTCCGGGGAATCCGTCGTATCGGACTTATTAATCTGACACGCAAATAAGACGAGCGACAGCCCTGCTGCCAGCAGGATTGCCAGTAATCCCTTGCCGGTGCGGCGTATCATATCCATCCTCTGCCTCCTTGTCATACTTAGATTAGTATAGCGAACGGATATGAATGAACTGTTGACCCAATGTGAACGATCATGACGCTAAGGGGGGAAATGCACGCTCTTCTTGTGCGCCTTACGCAAACATGATATGCTATACGCGATAAAAAATAAGAGAAAAGAAGAAAAACGAAAAGAGGGATTGAATGGATCAATTACGTAACAAAAAAGGTTTTATCTGCGACATGGACGGCGTGATCTATCACGGCGAACGGCTGCTGCCGGGCGTGAAAGAGTTTGTGGAGTGGTTATATGCCGAAAAGAAAAAATTCCTGTTTCTGACGAACGCAAGCGGAAAAGCGCCGCGGGAGCTTCAGATTAAACTCGCACGAATGGGGCTGGAAGTAGACGAAAGCCATTTTTACACCAGCGCCCTGGCCACGGCGAACTTTGTTCGCTCGCAGGCGCCCGGCTGCAGCGCCTATATCATCGGCGCGCCGGGATTGTTCAACGCGCTTTATGAAGTCGGCATCACGACAAACAGCGTCGACCCGGATTATGTTATCGTCGGCGAGACCAGCAACTATAATTATGAAAGCATCTGCAAGGCCGTCAGCTTCGTTCGCGCCGGCGCAAAACTCATCGGCACCAATACCGACCTGACGGGGCCTTCCGAAAACGGGATCGTTCCCGCCTGCCGCGCGCTGATCGCGCCGATCGAACTGGCGACCGGAAAGTCGGCTTATTTTGTCGGTAAACCCAACCCGCTGATGATGCGTACCGGTTTACGGATGCTGGGCGTCCATTCCGAAGAGGCGGCCATCATCGGCGACCGTATGGATACCGATATCATCGCGGGCATTGAATCCGGTTTGGATACGGCATTGGTGCTTTCCGGCGTTACCGACGAAGAGGAAATGAGAAAATTCCCCTATCGTCCGCGTCTCGTTCTCAACGGCGTCGGTGATATTCCTAAAAGCGCTCCGGCGAAACGCGGAAAGTAAGGCTGCGGAACATGGATCAATCGAACAAACAAGCGCTTCCTGCGCGAAAAGCGGGAAGCGCTTACTTTTTTCTGTTCGGGTTCGATTCGGGTCCGTCCGACTGCTACAGCGCGGCTTCCATGATCGCGCAGGCATCCTCCGCGGACAGCTTTTTCAGCCCGCCGATCGGACGGCATGTCGCGCGCCGCGCCAGTTCCGGAATCGCATCGGCCGTTACGCCATACGCCGAAAGCCTGTGCGACAGCCCCAGCAGGGAGTAAAACGTCTCAAGCGCACTGATGCCATCCTCGATCGTCGCGGCGTCGGCGTGGGGGTGCTCTTCTTCGCCCATCACCTTAACCGAAAAATCAAAGAACCGCTTGGGATTGATGCGCCACACATACCGCATCCAGGCAGGCGTCAGTCCGGCAAGCGCGGCGCCGTGCGTAACGCCGAAACGGGCCGTCAGTTCATGCCCGATCTTATGGCAGGCCCAGTCCTGTTCGCGGCCGACACCGAGCATGTTGTTGTGCGCAATCGTCCCGCAGAGCGCAACCTGGCACCAGGCATCGTAATCGGCCGGGTTTGCCACGACTTTCGGGCCAAATTCAATCAGCGTGCGCAGCGTCGCCTCGCTCAGCGCATCTATAAGCTCCGTATGTTCGGTGTTGGAAAAATAACGCTCGAAAATATGGCTCATCATGTCCGCTATGCCGCATGCGATTTGAAATTTCGGAATGGTGGCAAACTGCGTCGGGTCGACAATCGCAACTTTGGGCCGGCTCCACTCGCGGTTATACCCAAGTTTGCTGCCCGTTTTGTAGTTGCTCATCACGCAGCTGCTGCTCGCCTCGCTCCCCGCCGCGGGAAACGTCAGCACGCACGCAACCGGGAACGCCCCCGTCGTTTCCGGGCCTTTTTCGAAAATATCCCAAAGGTCGTACTGCGGGTTATGCAACCCCAGGGCAATCGCCTTGCCCGAATCGATCACGGACCCGCCGCCGACACAAAGGATGAGCTCGGCCCCCTCCTTCTTCGCCAGCGCAACGCCGCGTTTTGCAAGCTCTATGTCCGGATTCGGCCGTACGCCGCCGAGCGCAACATGAGAAACGCCCGCACGGTCCAGAGATGCGGCGATGCGCGCCATCAATCCGTTTTCAACGATGCGCTCGCTGCCATAGTGGATCAGCACTTTTTTCGCCAGCGGCGCAATGTTTTTGCCAACTTCATCCACCGTTCCCTTGCCAAAGACGATGCGGGTCGGGCTGAAAAATTCAAAATTCAACATGTGCTTTGTTAGCCTCCAAGAATGTAAATAGTGTCGTTGCAATGCAAAATCCGTATCGAACGCATGACGCGGAACGTATGTATTATAGCATTTCACGCCCGCGCTTTCCAGCATGCGCGGCAAACGCCGCCTGCTTCTTGCAAACAAATTCCGCTGTTGTTATACTGTAACCATATTTATCAATTGTGGGGGGAATTATGGAAAAGAAACCGACCGTTTCCGACGCAGCAAAAGCCGCCGCTGCAAAAAAGGCCGCCGAAGCCAAAAAAGCGGCCGAGGCTAAAAAATCCGGCACGAAGTCTGCCGCCGCAAAAAAAACCGCAGGCAAGAAAGCAACGCCGACGAAAGCGGTAAAATCGCAGCCCGAAAAAGCTGTCGAGCGCGAGCCCGAATCGTCCGGTTCGGATAAAAAAGGCTCCGTCAAGGGTTTGCGGATCACCGCCGTCATCCTTTGGATTCTGGCGATCGGCGCGGAAGTCGCCGCATTCTTCGCGTTCAGCTACGCCATTCGCAACGGTGCGCAGAACTGGACCGATCCGGAGTTCATGCTCATGATCGGCGCGCTGGTTGCGGACGCGATTTTCTGCATCGTCGCCGCGCAGCTCTGGAAGAAGTCCAACCGCATCAAGCCCTGCCTGTCCGACAGCAAGTTCGTCCGCACGCTGTGGCATCAGCTCGGCGTCATCATGGTGCTTGTGTGCTTCCTTCCCATCGGCATCTTTCTGCTCGCCAAGTCCGACAAGCTGAACAAGAAGACCAAGACGATCCTGATCGCCCTGCTTGCCGTGCTGTTCATCGGCGCGGGCACCGCGTCCGTCGACTTCCAGCAGCCGTCCGAAGAGGAGGTACAGCAGCTCCAGCAGGAAGCGCTTGCCGACAGCGAATACACCGGCACCGTCTACTGGACGCGCTACGGCAAATCCTATCACTTCGACCCGGATTGCCAGGCGCTTTCGAGAACCAGCCCGGAGAACCTCTTCAGCGGCACGCTTGAAGACGCCTTCGCGGCAAACCGCTACGACCCCTGCGACTTCTGTGCGGGCGGCGCGGAAGCCAAGGCGGAAGAAGCCGCCGACACCGCGGCCGATGAAACGACCGATACCGTGACCGATGCCGAAGCCGAACCCGCGGATTAATCCCGGCGCGTTTTAAAAGGAACTGCTTTTTCGGCAGTTCCTTTTTCCGTGTCGTTTTATAAAGCGTATTTCCCCGATTTTCATGTAAATGGAACTGTAAGTCTTCTTTGCTTCCTTTCTTCTGCAAAAGAAAGGAAGTCAGCGAATCTCCGTCTTGTTCCGGAAATACGGGCGCAACGCCTCCGGTACGGCGACGCTTCCGTCCTCACGCAGGTTGTTTTCCAGAAACGCGATCAGCATGCGCGGCGGCGCGACCACCGTGT
>CAYUUB010000165.1:0-5165 GCA_964447725.1 uncultured Oscillospiraceae bacterium | reverse complement strand
GAGGAACAACTGCGCCTGCTCAACACAGAGCTGCTCGAAATGGGCGCGCTGATCGAGCATGCCATACAGGCGGCCAGCGAAGCGCTGATCCGCCAGGACGTGGAAGCCGCCAACAACGCCATCGCGTTCGATCGCGAGGTCGACCAGAAGGAGCGCGAGATCGAGTCGCTCTGCTTAAAGCTCCTGCTCCAGCAGCAGCCGGTCGCGCGCGACCTTCGGCTCATCTCCGCGGCGCTCAAGATGATCACGGACATGGAGCGCATCGGCGACCAGGCGTCCGACATCTCCGGCATCGTCATCTATCTCGCGGGCAAGCCGTACATCAAGTCGCTCGAACACCTGCCGCAGATGGCGGAGGCCGCCATCCGCATGGTCTCCGGCAGCATCGACGCGTTCGTTAAGAAGGACCTTGCGCTCGCGCGCCGCGTCATCGACATGGACGACATCATCGACGACCTGTTCGACGTCATCAAGGGCGAGCTGATCGACCTGATCCAGAAGGACGCGGCCAACGGCGAACAGGCGGTCGACCTCATCATGATCGCCAAGTATTTCGAGCGCATCGGCGACCACGCGCAGAACATCGCCGAATGGGCGGAATACGCCATCACCGGCGTGCACAAGGGCGCGGAGCTGTGAGAAGCGCGCCCGCAGGGAAAACACGCAAAGGAGCCATGCTATGATTTATTACGTTGAAGACGACTCCAACATTCGCGAGCTGGTCGTTTACACGCTCAACCAGACGGGGCTGGAAACGCGCGGTTTTTCGGATTCCGCTTCGTTTTTCGCCGCGGTGCAGGAGGAAAAACCGGTCCTTGCGCTGCTGGACATCATGCTGCCCGGCGAGGACGGCCTCTCCATCCTCAAAAAGCTCCGCGCGTCCACCGCGACGGCGGAACTGCCGGTGATCATGATCACGGCCAAGAGCGCGGAATACGACAAAGTGGCGGGGCTCGACCTCGGCGCGGACGACTACATTGCAAAGCCGTTCGGCATGGCGGAGCTCGTCGCGCGCGTCAAGGCGCTGTTACGGCGCAGCGGGACGAAGGCGAGCGCCGAGCGCTTGGTCTGCGAAGAGCTCGCCGTGGACATCAAAAAGCACGTCGTCACCGTCGGCGGCGAGGAGGTCGCGCTCACGTTCAAGGAGTTTTCGCTGCTGGCCTGCCTGATGGAGAACGCGGGCCGCGCGTTCACGCGCGAACAACTGCTCGAAACCGTCTGGGGATACGACTACGAGGGCGGCACGCGCACGGTGGACGTGCACGTGCAGACGCTGCGCACCAAGCTCGGCGCAAGCGGAAAGCGCATCGAGACCGTCCGCGGCGTCGGCTACCGCTTTGGAGACTGAGCCGCCATGAAAAAACGCATCTTCCGGAATATCTTCCTCGCGTCGCTGATCTCCGCGGTCCTCACCGGCGGGCTCGTGCTGCTCGCGCAGTATCACATCTTCGAAGAACGCACCTTTACGGAGCTTTCCGTGGAATGCGGCTATGTGGAGGCCGGGCTGAACCAGGCCGACGACGAAACCGCATACCTCGACAGCCTGCCCACCGGCAGCCGGATCACGCTGATCCGGCCGGACGGCGTCGTCGTCTACGATTCCGTTTCGGACGTCGCGACCCTTGACAACCACGGCACGCGGCCGGAGGTGCTGGAGGCGCTCGAAACCGGCACCGGCAGCAGCTCCCGCTTTTCCGATACGCAGTTGATACAGAACTTTTATTACGCAAAGCTGCTGCCCGACGGGCGCGTCCTGCGCGTCGCAACGTCGCAAAAGAGCGCGCTCGGCGTCGTCGGCTCCATGGTACCGCCGCTGCTCGGCGTCATCGCCGCAATCGTCGTCCTCTCCGTCGTGTTTTCGCGCTATGCGGCCAAAACCATCGTTTCCCCCATCAACGCGCTGGATTTGACGAACCCGCTCGGCAACGCGACCTACGACGAGCTGGCCCCGCTTTTGACCAAGATGGAGAAACAGCGCCGCGAGATCGCCGCGCGCATGGCCGCGCTATCCGAAAAGCAGCGCGAGTTCACCGCCGTTACGGAAAACATGCGCGAAGGGCTCATCCTGCTCGACGCGGAGGACCGCATCCTCACCATCAACGGCAGCGCCGCGCGCATTTTCGGCGCGGACGGAAAGACGGTCGCCGGGAGCCACGTGCTCATGCTCAACCGCAGCGTCGCGCTCCAGCAGGCGCTGGAAAATGCAAAAACGGCGGGTGCGGGCGACGCGACGCTCATCAAGGGCGCAAAGACCTATCAGGTGCTCGCCAGCGAAGTGCGGGACGACGGGACTGCGGTCGGCACGGTGATCCTGATACTGGACGTCACCGACAAGGTCGCCGCGGAGCAGATACGGCGCGAGTTTTCCGCCAACGTTTCGCACGAGCTCAAAACGCCGCTGACCTCGATCTCCGGTTATGCCGAGATCATGCGCGACGGCGTGGCGAAGCCCGAGGACACCAAGCGGTTCGCCGCGAAGATTTTCGACGAATCGGCGCATCTCATGTCGCTGATCGACGACATCATCCGATTGTCGCAGCTGGACGAAAAGGAATCCCTGCCGGAATTCGTCACGGTCGACCTCAAGGCCGTCTGCGAGAACGTCTGTGCGCGGCTGAAACCGCAGGCGGAAAAAGCGCACGTGACGCTGAACGTGGACTGCAGGCCCGCGAGCGTGCGCGGCATCCCGAAGATCCTCGAAGAGATCGTCGGAAACCTCGTGGACAACGCCGTCAAGTACAACCGCAAAAACGGAAGCGTCACGCTCACGCTCAGCCAGACCGCCGGGCGCGCCGTGCTGCGCGTTTCGGACACCGGCATCGGCATCCCGGAGGAGCACCTTTCCAGGGTGTTCGAGCGGTTCTACCGTGTCGACCGCAGCCGTTCCAAGCAGATCGGCGGCACGGGGCTCGGCCTGTCCATCGTCAAGCACTCCGTCGAAACCCACGGCGCGACCATGAAGCTCGAAAGCAGCGTCGGCAGCGGCACGGTGGTCACCATCGCCTTCCCCGCCGTGGAGCGCGAAACGAGCCCGGAAAAAGCGTAACGGCCCCGCATAAAAATACAGGCGCGCCCCTGCGGAAGGGACGCGCTTTTCCTATGGAAAAAACCGCATGGTTCCGCGCTTTTTCCGTCGCCGGGAACCGCGGCGCGCGGCTTGCGTTTCGCGCCGGATTCTCCCGCCGAAAAAAGTCACAATTCAACGTATTGACACGCGTTATTATTTGCGTTACAACATGCGTGCAAGCTGCTGTGCTTTGCAATTTTTCAGGACGAAAGCGAAGTGATTTTTTATGGACAATCAATCGGACGACGTACCTCTCGGGCCAATCAGGGTCGGCGTCGTGTACAACCTCAAACAGGGCGGCGCCGTCGACGCCGCGCCGGACGGCGAGGCCGAATACGACAGCATGGACACGGTTTTGGCCATCGGACGCGCAATCGCCCGGCAGGGCTGCCAGGCCGTCCTTCTGGAAGCGGACGGACGCCTTTTGCAGCGGCTGGACGAAACGCAGCCGGACATCGTTTTCAACATTGCCGAGGGCCGCGGAGGCCGCGCGCGCGAAGCGCAGGTGCCCGCGCTGCTCAACCTTTTGCATATCCCCTTTACCGGGTCGGACGAAACCACGCTTTGCATCGCGCTGGACAAGGCGCTGACCAAGCGTTTGCTCTCCACCTATCGTATCCCGACGCCGCGGTACCGCGCGTTTTTGCCGGGCGACGCCGTCCGTGCGCCGTCGCTGCGCTATCCCGTGATCGTCAAGCCGAACGCCGAAGGCTCCAGCAAGGGCATCCCCGACGTATGCGTCGCGGAAAACGCCGCGGAGATGAAGGCGCTCGTTTTAAAAAATTTCGCACTCTACGGCGGCGGCGTCCTCGTCGAGGAATTCGTCGGCGGGCGCGAATTCACCGTCGGCCTTCTCGGCAACGGCGCGAATTTACGCGTCTTTTCGCCGATGGAGATCGTCTACCGCAAAACGCCGGTCGGCGGTTACAACGTCTATAACTACACCGTCAAGCAAAACTACACGGACTTTGTGGAATACCGCTGCCCCGCGGACATCCCGCCGCTGCTGGAAGCCGGGATGAAGCGCCTTTCCAAAAAGATCTTTTCCGCACTCGGCTGCCGCGATTTTGCGCGGATCGATTTCCGTCTCGGCGAAGACGGCCGGATCTATTTTATCGAGATCAACCCGCTTCCCGGCCTCGCGCCGGGCTACAGCGACTACCCCATGCTCGCGGAGTTCAACGGCGTGCCCTACGACGCGCTGGTCGCCTCCGTCCTCCGCGCCGGCGCGGAGCGCAGCGGCGTCTCCCTCGAAAGGAGCGTGGCCGCGGAATGAACGAGCGCTGGAACGACTGGAAATGGCAGTATTCCCATCGCATCACGTCGGTGGACCAGCTCAAAAAGGTGCTGCCGCTCTCGGAAAAGGAGCAGCACGACATCGAAACGTGCCTCGGTGCGTTCCGCATGGCGATCACGCCGTATTATGCGTCCCTGATCGACCCGAACGACCCGAACGACCCGATCCGCATGCAGGCGGTGCCGTCCATTCTGGAAACGCACCCCGACCCCAACGACCTTGCCGACCCGCTCGGCGAGCAGGCGGACAGCCCGGTCCCGCACGTCGTGCACCGCTATCCCGACCGCGTGCTGCTGCTGGTCACGCTGCAGTGCTCCATGTACTGCCGGCACTGCACGCGCCGTCGCGTCGTCGGCGAGGAGGACCGCGTCATCACGGAAGCCGCGCTGCAAAAAGCGGTCGCTTATATCCGTTCGAACGAGCAGATTCGGGACGTGCTGATCTCCGGCGGCGACCCGCTGACCATGAGCACGGCGAAGCTGGAGCACATCATCGCGCTGCTGCGCAGTATCGACCATGTCGAAATCGTCCGCATCGGCACGCGCGTCCCCGTGGTCATGCCCATGCGCATCACGCGGGAACTGACCGACATGCTCAGAAAATATCACCCGATCTGGATCAACACGCATTTCAACCATCCCAAAGAGCTGACCGCGGACGCGGCGCGCGCCTGCGCGGCGATCGTCGACGCGGGCATCCCGCTCGGCAACCAGACGGTGCTGCTCAGGGGCGTCAACGACAACGTCGAGACGATGAAAAAGCTCCTGCTCGGCCTCGTGAAGATGCGCGTCCGGCCGTATT
>CAYUUB010000164.1:0-5286 GCA_964447725.1 uncultured Oscillospiraceae bacterium | reverse complement strand
ACGAACTCTATCACGATAAGCTGAATCTGGAATATCCGAAGGAATTCTATCAGGATTGAGATCCCGACGCTGACCGGGAACATCATTCCCGTTTCTATACGAACGATATGAATTCTTGCCGAACCCTGCTCCGGTCCTTTTACCGTTGCGGTTTTCGGCGTGCAAAGGCCCGCTTGCGGGCTATTTGAGGTTTTGGCAAAAAAACTGCAAACCGTCACGCGGGAGGTGAACGGCATGGAACAATACTGCGAAGTGATCGTCGACATTGCGCACGCAAACGTCGACCGCCTGTTTACGTACCGCGTCCCGCAGGACGTGAGCGCCGTCGCCGGCAGCCACGTGCTCGTGCCGTTCGGTTCCGCCAACCGCGCGCGGGAAGGCTTCGTCATCCGCGTGTTCGGCGAAAGCCGCCTGCCCGCCCGGGACGAATCGGAACCCGAGGTCGTTTACAAGAGCGTTTTGCGTGTGATCGAACCGTACCCGATCCTGACGGAGGAGCAGATCGAGCTGGCGTACTGGATGCAGCGCAGCTATCACTGCCTGCTCGTCGACGCGCTGCGGCTGATGATACCCGCGCAGATGCGCGGCGGCCGCGTGCACGAAAAGATCGAGCGCACCATCCGGCTGGCCGACCCCGAAAATGCGGAACAGCTGCTCGCCGGCATGCTCGATAAGTCCGGCAAACCGCGCGCGCCGCGGCAGTACGAGGTGCTCGAACTGCTGAACAAAACCCGGGTCGAGATGTCCGTTTCGGACGTCCTTGCATTCGTCCCGAACGCGCAGGGCTCCATCTCCGCGCTGATCAAAAAAGGTTATGTCGCCGAGGGCGGGCACGTCACGTTCCGCCGTCCCGATTACGGCGAAACGGCGCCCGACAAGCACGTTACGCTCTCGCGCGAACAGGAACATGCGGTGGACGCGATCAAAGCCGCCATGCTGGCAAAGTCCGGCACGCTGCTGCTCCACGGCGTGACGGGCAGCGGCAAGACCGAGGTCTACATGCACGCCATCGAGCAATGCCTGCTTTCCGGCAGGCAGGCGATCATGCTGGTTCCGGAAATCTCGCTGACCCCGCAGACCGTCGGGCTTTTCCGGGAACGCTTTTCGGACGGCATCGCGGTTTTGCACAGCCGCCTCTCCGCGGGCGAGCGCTTCGACGAATGGCGGCGCATCCGCCTGGGCAAGGCGCGCGTGGCGGTCGGCGCAAGGAGCGCCGTGTTCGCGCCCGTGGAAAACGTCGGCCTCATCATCGTGGACGAGGAGCACGAACCCAGTTACCAGAGCGAGGCGACCCCGCGTTACAGCGCGATCGAGGTCGCCGCGCACCGCGCAAAATCCTTCGGCGCGCCGCTGCTGCTCGGCAGCGCCACGCCGTCCCTTCTGACTTACTTTCGCGCGCAGTCCGGCCGTTATACGTTACTCGAACTGCCGTACCGCGTGCAAAACCGCCCTCTGCCCGAAGTGGAGATCGTCGACATGCGGGAAGAGTTTTTAGCCGGGAACAACGGCATTTTCAGCGGACGGCTCGTTCAGTTACTCAACGAGTGCGCCGAAAACGGCCACCAGGCGATGCTCTTCCTCAACCGGCGCGGCTATTCGACGTTCGTTTCCTGCCGCTCCTGCGGATATGTCGTCGAGTGCGACAACTGCGACATCTCCATGACCTACCACAAGGGCGAAAACCGCCTGCGCTGCCACTTCTGCGGCGCGGTCAAGCCCCTTCCCCGCGTCTGCCCGCAGTGCAAAAAGCCGTTCATCAAGTATTTCGGCATCGGCACGGAGCAGGTGGAAGAACAGCTCCACGAGCTGCTTCCGGACGCGGTCACGCTCCGCATGGACACGGACACCGTGAAGACCAAGGATTCCATGCAGACGATGCTTTCCGAATTTGCGCACGGCGAGGCGCAGTTCCTCGTCGGCACACAGATGATCGCGAAGGGGCACGATTTCCCGAACGTGACGCTTGTAGGCGTCGTCGCGGCGGACGCGACGCTGCTCATCCCCGATTACCGCAGCACGGAACGCACGTTTCAGCTGCTAACCCAGGTCGCGGGGCGCGCAGGGCGCGACGAAAGCCCGGGCCGCGTGGTGATCCAGACGTATTCGCCCGCGCATCCGGCCATCCGCTTTGCAAAGGAACACGACTACAAGAGCTTTTACCATTACGAACTCGAACAGCGCAAGAAAGCCGTCTTTCCGCCGTTTTCGCTGTTTGTCCGCCTCCTGTTTTCCGGGGACGACGACCAAACGCTGGCAGCCGCCGTTTCGGATTATGCCGAAAAGCTGCACGCAACGCTGGCCGAGACCCTTGGGAAGAGCGACGAACGCATGATTTTGCTCTACAGCGCGTCGCCTTCGCCCATCCGGCGGAAACAGGGCGTCTATCGCTATCAGATACTGATCAAGTTGCTGCGCACGGCGCGCCTGAGCGACGCGATCCAAACGATCTATACGTTTGCCTCCGACCACCGCAACGAGCTGTTCGCCATGGTCGAGGTAAACCCGCAGGATATGTTATGAAGAAAAAATCAGATTCCGCGCGCCCTGAACAGCGCAGGACCAACTGGAAGCTCGTCGGCGAAATCCTTTCGGGATACCGCCGGTATCTGGTCCTTGCGACGCTCAGCGTGCTGCTCTCGACGGCGTTTTCCTACGCCGTGCCGTATGTGACGAGCTTCACCCTCGACTACGTGATCCAGGGGATCGACAGCACGATCCCCGCTTTCCTGCTGCCGATTTTAGCAAAACTCGGCGGTCGGGAATACTTCGTTAAAAATCTGTTCGTGTGCGGCGTCGCGCTGTTTGTGTTCACGGGGATGAACTGCCTGTTCACCTTCACGCGCCGCCAGAACGTCGCCTACGCTTCGGAAGGCATGGCAAAGGGCCTGCGCGACCGGCTCTATCGCCATCTTGAGGACGTGCCGTACGATTACCACAAGCACGCCAGCACGGGCGACCTCGTCCAGCGCTGCACGTCGGACGTGGACACCGTCCGCCGGTTCATTCAGGTGCAGCTCATGGAGATCGTCCGCACGCTCGTGATGTTCGTGTTCGCCGCAATCGTCATGTTCACGGTCAACGTGAAGATGACGCTGATTTCGCTTGCGTTCATGCCGGTCCTGACCGTCAGTTCGTTCATCTACTTCAAGTACGTGCGGCGGTACTTCACCGCCTCCGACGAGGCGGAGGGCGCGCTATCGACCATGCTGCAGGAGAACCTCACCGGCATGCGCGTCGTGCGTGCGTTCGGCCAGCAGAAGAACGAGATCGAGAAGTTCACGAACCTCAACGCGGCTTACCGCGACAAGACGTACAAACTCATCAAGCTGCTTGCGTATTACTGGGGGCTGTCGGACAGCGTCGGGTACCTGCAGATTGCGCTGTCGCTGTGCATGGGCGTAATCGCGGTCCACCGCGGGACGTTCACGCTCGGTAACGTCGCGCTGTTTACGACGTACGTCGCCATGCTCACCTGGCCGGTGCGCCAGCTCGGGCGCATCCTCGCCGACATGGGCAAAGCATCCGTCTCGCTCGGGCGGCTGGACGAAATCCTCTCTGCGCCGGTCGAAAAAGAGCCCGGCAAGGCACAAAAGCCCGATCTGGCCGGCGACATCGTGTTCGACAAGGTGTGCTTTGGTTACGAGCGCTACAACGACGTTCTCGACGGCGTGAGCTTTACGGCAAAGCCAGGCCAGACCGTCGCCATCCTCGGCGCGACCGGCTCCGGCAAGACGAGCCTCGTGCAGTTGCTCCAGCGGCTGTACGTACGCACCGCGGGGAAAATCACCATCGCGGGCGTGGACGTCAACGACATCGAGCACGGGTACCTGCGCCGCAACATCGGCATCGTTTTGCAGGAGCCATTCCTCTACTCGCGGACGATCCTCGAAAACATCCGCATCTGCGACCCGGGCGCTGCCGACGAGGACGTCTACAGCGCCACGCGCACGGCCTGCGTGCACGACGTGATCGAGTCGTTTGAAAAAGGATACGACACGATCGTCGGCGAGCGCGGCGTGACCCTCTCCGGCGGGCAGCAGCAGCGCGTCGCCATCGCGCGCACGCTCATGCAGAAAGCGCCGATCCTGATCTTCGACGACTCGATGAGCGCCGTGGATTCGGAGACCGACGCCGCGATTCGCAAGTCCCTGCTCGCGCTCCGGCGCGACGGCATCACGTTCCTCATTTCGCACAGGATCACGACGCTGCGCGAAGCGGACAACATCCTCGTGCTCGAAAACGGGCGCGTCACCCAGCAGGGCACCCATGAACAACTTCTCGAACAGGGCGGACTGTACCGGCGCATCGCCGAAATTCAGGACGCCGTCCCGGAAGGAGGCGAAAACTGATGTATATGCCTGAAGAACAGGATTTCGCCGCGAAAAAGATCGACTGGAACGTCTGGAAGCGCCTCTATCAATATGCGCTCCAGCACAAGCGGCTGTTTTTCACCGTGATCGTCGCGCTGTTTTTCGTTGCGGCATTCGATATATCGTACCCGTTGTTCACGAGCTACGCCGTCGACCATTTCGTCGTCCCAAAGACGATCGACGGGCTCGTCCCCTTCGCCGTGCTCTATGGAATTGCGATCATTTTGCAGGGGCTCGGCGTGATCACGTTCATCAAAAACGCGGGCAAGCTGGAGATGTCCATCTCCTACGCCATCCGGCAGGACGCGTTCAAGCGCCTTCAGGAACTCTCGTTTTCGTTCTACGACCGCACCGCCGTGGGTTACATCATGGCGCGCATGGTGTCGGACGTTGCGAGGCTGTCCGAGATGATCGCGTGGAGCCTTGTCGACGTGTTCTGGTCGTTCCTCTACTCGCTCGGCTGCATTATTACGATGTTCGTGCTCTCGTGGAAGCTCGCGCTGATCTCGCTGTGCGTGATCCCGCCGCTGGCGCTCGTGAGCGTCAGGCTGCAAAAGCTCATGCTGAAATATCAGCGCGACGCGCGGAAGCAGAACTCCCGCATCACCGGCGCGTTCAACGAGGGCATCATGGGCGCGATGACGACCAAGACGCTCGTCCGCGAGGAGCAGAACGCCGTCGAATTTTCCGGCCTCACGAGCAAGCTGCGCCACGCCTCCGTCAAGAGCGCGCTGGTCTCCGCGTCGTTTTTCCCGATCATCATGTCGCTCGGCGCCATCGGCACCGGTCTGGCCCTGACGTTCGGCGGCGCGGGCGTGATCAGCCCGGAGACGGCGTTCGTCGGCGCGGTGAGCGCGGGCACGCTGGTCGCGTTCATCTCGTACTGCACGCAGCTCTTCGACCCGATCCAGCAGCT
>CAYUUB010000163.1:0-5290 GCA_964447725.1 uncultured Oscillospiraceae bacterium | reverse complement strand
AACGCAGGCGTCGGCGAATGCAGCATCCCGCCGATCATCATGAGGATCATGCCGGCCGAGTCGATGTTGGAGGTGGTCAGTATGCGCGCGTAAAAGTTTCGGAACCGAAACAGGCCCACCATGCCAAGCGCCGCAAACACGGTCCCCGCCGCAATCAGGATTTCCCCCGCAACAGTCATGACAATTCCCCCTTGTTGCGGATAAACCGCGCAATCAAGACGGTCGAAACAAACGCCAGCAGCGAATAAACGATCGCAACGTCCAGCATGCTCGACTGCTCCGTCATCAGCGCATACAGCGTGATCGCCATGACGATTTTTGCGGACAGTATGTTGAAGCATAAAAGCCGGTCGAATATCGTCGGCCCTAAAAACATCCGGACGATGTCCGCGATGGCGAACACGCCGATTATTCCAAGTATGATCCTGTAGAAATTCATTTGTCACGCTCCCCGCCGATTCGTTTGAACACGGATTCCATCTTTATAATGTCGTTTCGCACCGCGCTTCCGTCCGTCGCGTCGTCCCGGCAAAGCGCAAGCACCTCGAGCATATCGCCTTCCAGGTCGACCGTCGCCGTGCCTGGAGAAAGCGTGATGGCATTGGCCAGAAGGCTTTTCAGCCTTTCGTCGCGCAGCGTCGTCCGGTACGCTACGCGGCAGATACAGGTGCGTCCGGAAAAGATGTATGGAACGGATAGCGCCGCGCTTTTCAAAATTACAAACAGTAAATACCCGCCGGAAACAAAATAATATGCGCCGAGTGCCAGCGAGTCCCGGTTCCCTCCCTCGGAACACAGAACGTGCGCCAGCGCCAGCGCAATAATGGAAAGCCCGAGACCGATCAACGCACTCGTCGGCGTAAACCGTTCGGTCAGTATCATATAGACCGCGGTGAGGATGCAGGCCGCAGCCAAGGTGCCCATATACGAGCGTATTTTTTTTCGTCGGTCCTTTTCGCTGCTTTGTTTATCGAACGGTATCACCTCTTGCATGATTGGACTCGTTTTTATTTTATCATAAGAATGTCCCGCTATAAACAGCAAAATCCGCAGGCGCTTCCTCCTGGCGCTCGTCCGCGCCTAAAGCGTCCCCTGAACCGAAACCGTCGTAAACGTCCTGAGCGTATGCTGCATCTTTTCGCGTTTGAGCAGCGGCAGCAGGTTGCGGACGATTTGCACGCGCGTGATACCGGTCAGTTCAAGCATCATCTCCGAAGCGTCCCGGATGGACGGGCTTTCATCAAACGTCACCTTGAGCGCGTCCTCGGAGAACAAAAGCCGGATCAGCCGCGTAAACGGCGTCTCGATAAAATGAATCGCGATATGCAACGCACACGCCCCGGCGTCGAGCAGTTCCGTCTGCACGCTGACCCGCGTTTCAAACGAATCGTCCCGCTGCGTCATCGTCACGGACGCCAGGCCGTCCCCGCCGACCGCGATACGGTGCGTAAACGCGCCTTCGACAAACTCGATACGCAGCCCTCCGCTTTCCGTTTCCATAAAAGCGATCTGATCCACACCCGTTGTGAAATTGTTATGCACGCTTTGCAGGATCATCGGAAACACGCCGCCGATGTTTTTCGGGAAGCCGTAAACACGCCCGTTCAGCCGTTGCGCAAGCGCTTTTATCGGAATCTGCCGCAAAACGGGGCTGTAATACCGGCGTTTATACCGGACCGAAAGCTCGTTCAGCAACGCGCGCAGCATTTCCGTCCCTTTTTCGTCCGGTGGAAGCTTCGGCAGCGGCGCGTCCTGAACGGTATTCAGCGCGGCGGTCACCTGGTCCAGCACGCCGCCCTGCGCAAACAGCCGGGACGTGCCGGAAAACAACACGACCAGCGCATTTTTGTCCGGCAACGCCAGCATGTACTGGCCGAAAGCACCGTTGAACAGGAACGCGCCCTTTTTCGCCGTCATCCAGATCTGGTGCCCGTATCCGTAGGTGATCTCGCCGTTCGGCGTGTCGATCTGCGGCTGGGTCGCCTCGGCGATCCATCGCTCGCTGACGAGCTGCCTCACGCAGTCCGGCGTTTCCCAGCGGCCTTTGTTCAGATACAGCTGCCCGATCTTTGCGACGTCCTCCATGTTGAGCGAAAGGCCCCAGCCGCCCTTCTCCGTTCCGTTCGGGCAGGTTTCCCAGTGGTGTTGCAGAATGCCGAGCGGCTCGTACAGGCGCGGCGTAAGATACTCCGTCAGCGTCCGCCCCGTCTTCCTCCGAACGATGGCCGCGAGCATGTAGGTGTTCATGGAGTTGTATTCAAACGCCGTCCCCGCGGCGAACTTCACGCCGGCGTGCAGGAATTCCCGTTCCCAGTCCGCGCCCATCGCGGAACCCGCTTCGTTGAAGTACGACCCCGTGCTCATGTTCAGCAGATGGCGGACGGTCATCTTATATGCCGGATGCTGCTCGTCTTCCGGCGCTTTGTCAAAAAAGATGTCGCAGAGCTTTTCGTCCAAACGGAGGCCGCCTTCGTCGATCAGCATGCCGACGGCGGTCGACGTGACGCTTTTGCTCAGCGAATACAATTGATGCGGCAAGCGCGTTTCGTAGGGCGACCACGCCGCCTCCGCAATCACCTTTCCGTTTCGGAGAATCATCATCTCCTGCGCGCACGCGGCGTCGTCCTCATCGATCGCCCTGATCAGCGCAACGACCGCGCGGGAGGCGACGCCCTCCGTTTCCGGGTCGGAGCGCGGCAGCGGCCGCTCTTCCGGCAGCGGCTGAAACACCGGTTTCTGCATTTTATATGGATAAACGTAAAGATGCTGCGTATCCTGCGTCAAAAACTTCCAGATCAGGTCCATCGCGCGCTTTTCAAGCGTAAGATCGACTTTTTCCAGCCCCTTGCGGAAGATTCCGCGCTTGCGTTTGAGCGCCGTGCGCTCCATGGACGCAAGTTCCGTATAGCGCGCTACGACCCGGTCGATCACCGCGTCCCACGAGACGGGCGCAATCTCCTTTGCGCGCAGGCTTATTTCGCGCGCGCGCCCCGGCGCGTTCAAATACGCCTCGATCGCGTTCGCCATGCCCTCGGCGGTATCGCCGCAGGTCAGCCCGTTGACGCCGTTTTCAATCAGCGCGCTCGGCGCGCTCCCTGCGATCACAAGCGAAGGCGTCCCCTGCACCGCCGCTTCGCGCACAATCAGGCCCGCGCTGACGCCCTGCGCCGGGAACAGGCACAACGCACTTTCCGCATAGAGCCCGCTCAGCAGCGTTTCATCCGTAATATAACCCAGAAAACGGACCGTTCCGGTCAGATTCAGCGCATGAACGCGTTCCTTTACGCGCTTTTCTTCCGGGCCGCGTCCCGTCAGCAGCAATTGAAACCGAACGCCGCGGCGCTGTAAAATTGCTGCCGCTTCCAGCACCCGCGGCAGGTTCTTTTGCGGTTCCATGCTTCCGGAAAAAAACAACGCCGGAACGTCCGTTAAATGGAACGTCTCCCTTGCGCGCAAGCGCGCCCGCTCTCCGGCCGTCTCCAGCTCGGTGCCGTTGTCGAACACTTCCACATTGCCGGCAAATCCGCGTTCGAGCAGAAAATCGCGCGCTTCCCGGTTGACCGTCCATATCTCGTCGCACCGGCTGAAATAATCGAACGCAAAGTACTTGGTCAGCGTGGCCTGTCGGTCGTCTTCCGCGGCGGACAGAAATTCGCGGATATATTTCGGATGGAACGTGCCGACCAGCGGCACATGCAGCCGGTCGGCAAGGCGCACCGCCTCCATCCCGGCGGAGCCGGGGCTGTGCGTATGGACCACGTCGAGCTGAAGCGTGTTTGCACGCGTAAGGTAGTGCATGTCCAGCGCGGCGACGCCCGTTTTCTGCAGCGTCCCCGGCACGGGCAGCGCCAGATAGTCGAGAATTTCAAACGGATACCGGCCGCGATACCCGTCGTTGACCATCGGCGTGATCACGTATACGTCATGCCCGCGCTGCGAAAGCAGGCGCGCGTAGGCGTGCGCAACGCGGCCGACACCGTCCGCGACAGGTAAAAACGAATCCGTACATTGTGCAATCTTCAGCATAGTCGGCGAAGTTCCCCCTATTGCTGTTATTTTAGCATACATAACGGCCGGCGTGAATCTGCGGCAGGATTGTTTTGACGCACTTTCGCCGACACGGTATAATATTTGAAATAACACTCGGGGGGACAAAATCATATGGATGCCACATCCGCTTTGCAGGATTCGCTGCAGGACTTCATCGCACCATCCAAAAAAAGCCGCGTCGTCATGCTCGTGTTTCTTGTGCTGTTTGCTTCGATGCTGGCCGGCATCGTGTACGACAGCCAGAAGCCCCTGCCGGAACCGGTCCGCTATTCGAGCGAAATCGACTCCGGCACGTATGCCTATCTCGACGTTCAGCTTCTTTCCGAATGGGTTTATAAGGTGACCGGGGACGAAACCCATACCTATTACGAAGCGATGGACCCGGACCAGAACTGGTTCGTCGTCGATCTTCCAAGCACGACCTACGGCGATCTGGAGCCGTTTGTGGACGCATATAACTATCTGTTCTACGAAGATATGCCGTACGCCGAAATACCCGATGCTGTACGCGTTTACGGCGTGGCCCGCTCGCTCGATTACGAAACCACTTACGACCTTGCTTCCTTTTACGACGTCACCAACACCGAATATACCGATTACTTCGGTTCATGCTATCTCGACGAAGGTTCCGTCCCCGAAAGTACCGCAATGTTCATCTACATCGCCGGTTCGTTCTTTTTCGGGCTGGTCCTTCTGGTCATGCTGATCCAGTCCGCGACCGCCGGTTCGAGCTATAAAAAAAGTGACGAGCGTCTGTATGCGCTCGGGTTGAAAGACAACGCCGAGTTTGAATTCACCGGCGTCGGCAATCAGCGGTTCGAAAAACCGAAGCTTGTTCTTTCCGAACATTTCCTGTATTCCGGATCGGCGCGCGCCGTTATACCCTATACCGACATTCTCTGGCTGTATCAGCGCGTGCAGCGCCACTACGGCATTCCCGTCAGCCGGCTGCTGATCGCGGGACTCTATAACGGCAAAAGCGTAACCGTGTCCTCGCGCGGCGTGACCGACGAGCTGCTCAGCGCCGTGTCGGCCGCCGCAAAAGCGCAGAATCCGGACATTCTGATCGGATATTCGCTCGATTATGCGCGCCAGTACCGCGCGCGCGCGAAGGAATACAAACAAAATAACCGCTGATCCGACATCGCGTGCAACGCAAAACGAGACGGAATGTTCCGTCTCGTTTTTAGGCTCTACACTAAAGATTGGGGTAAAAAGAAAAAAGGAGAAGCATAACGGC
>CAYUUB010000162.1:0-5311 GCA_964447725.1 uncultured Oscillospiraceae bacterium | reverse complement strand
TTTAAGAAAAGCAAATCAGCGCTTGAGGCCCACTTTCCTGTTCTGAATCTCCGCGTTCTTCTCCTGCCGTATGCTGCGCAGGTTGACGATCAAAAGCAGCGTGACCACCGGCACGAAGATGATGGTCGCGAGCGCGGGATTCACGCCGCGGCGCGCGGACGCATAGATATACATCGAAAGGTTGTCCACGCCGTTGCCCGCGAAAAAGCTGATCACGAAATCGTCGATCGAGAGCGTGAACGCAAGGATCAGCCCGGAAACGATGCCGGGCATGACGTCCGGCACGACGACCTTGTGGATCGCCTGCATCGGCGTGCAGCCGAGATCGAGCGCGGCTTCGTAAAACAGGTCCGAGCTCTGGCGCAGCTTCGGCAGCACGGAGAAGATCACGTACGGCAGGTTGAACGTGATGTGCGCGATCACGAGCCGCGCGTACCCGTCCTTCAGGCCGACGAAGAGGAACAAAAGCATCAGCGAAATGCCGGTGACGAGGTCGGGGTTCACCATCGGCAACTGCGAAATGTTTTCGTAGACCGTGCGCGCGCGCCGCTTCATGGCGTGCAATCCGATGGCCGCGTAGGTGCCGAGCACGGTCGAAACCACGGACGAGATCGCCGCGACGGACAGCGTCACGCCCAGCGCGTCCGTGATCTCCGGCGTCTTCACGAGCTGGACGTACCAGTCGAACGTAAAGCCCGTCCAGTTGCCGAGCGTCTTGCTGCCGTTGAACGAATACACGATCAAAATCACGATCGGCGCGTACAGGAACGCGAGCATCAGGCCGAGGTACGTGCCCGCAAAGAACTTCTTGATGCGTTTCACCATAGCCGCCCGCCCTCCTCTTCGGAAGTCGTGCGCTCCGCCTTTTTCATAAACGTCATCGAAATCAGCACGAACACGAGCAGGATGACCGAAAGCGCGCTGCCCGCGTTCCAGGACTGCTCCGTGATGAACTTCATGTAGATCAGGTCGCCGTAGAGCATGGTCTTGCCGCCGCCGAGCAGCTGCGAGATGGCAAACGTCGTGGTCGAGGGGATGAACACCATCGTGATCCCGGAGACCACGCCCGGCATGGACAGCGGGAGCACGACCTTTAAAAACGTCGTCGCCGGATTTGCGCCGAGGTCGCCCGCGGCTTCGATATAGCTCCGGTCGAGCTTGATGAGCGTCGTGTAGATCGGCAGGATCATGAACGGCAGGAAGTTGTAAAACATGCCGAGCAGCACCGCGCCCTCGGTATAGAGGATGTTCGTGAACGCGCCGAGCAGCACCTTCCACGCATAGGTGCGCAGGAGGAAGTTCATCCACATCGGCACGACGAAAAACACGGACAGCAGCGCCGCGGTGGATTTTTTCATCCGCGAGAGCAGGTACGCCACCGGATAGCCGAACAGCAGGCACAAAACGGTCGTGTACAGCGCGAGGCGGATGGAATCCAGCAGCACGCGGACGTTGTCCCAGCCGAGCGCTGCGCGGATGCCTTCCAGCGTGAAGCCGCCGTCCCCGGTGAACGCGTAATAGAGGATCAGCAGCATCGGCGAAAAGATGAACGCCGTCATCCAGACGATATACGGGTAAGCAAACACGCTCCGCTTCATGCGGAGCCCGCTTAAGCCCCGGTTTTTCCCCGCGTTACTCCGCTTCATTCCCGCTCACCACGATCCGGTCCGCCGGCACGCTCAGCCCGATCTCCTCGCCCTCTTCCATATAGTCGTCCGCATATGCGATCCAGTCCTCCTCGCCGCAGGCGACGGTGACCTCGTAATGCGTGCCGAGGAACATGCAGGCCTTGACCGCGCCGGAAAGCTCCGCGTCCTGCGGCGGAACGAGCGCCACGTCCGCGGGCGCGATGGCGGCGAGCACGTCGTCCCGGGTTTCGAACCCGTCCAGCCCGTCGCACGCAAGGCGGCGGCCGAAGAGCTCGATCTCGCCGTCGTCGGGATACGCGACCGCGTCGAACAGGTTCGTCTGCCGGGTTTTCTGCATGATGTGGATCGCGTCCGGCGGGATCGAAATGCCGACCGTTTCGCCTTTTTCCACATAGTCCGTGGTCTGAATCACCCACTCGTAGCCGCCGCAGTCGACGTCCACTTCGTAATGCACGCCCATGAACACCACGGAGACGACCTTTCCGCTGACCCGCGCGTTTTCCGCGGGCACGATGTCGATGTCCTCCGGCCGGACGACCGCGTCCACCTCCGCATTGCGGCCGAAGCCCTTGTCCACGCATTCGTAGACGACGCCGTTCATGCGCACCCTGTAGTCCTGCAGCATGATGCCGGGGAGGATGTTGCTTTCGCCGATGAAGTCCGCGACGAACGGGTTTTTCGGCTCGTTGTAAACGTCCGTCGGCGTGCCGACCTGCTGGATCACGCCGTCCTTCATGACCACGATGGTGTCGCTCATGGTGAGCGCTTCCTCCTGGTCGTGGGTGACGTAGATAAACGTGATGCCGAGGCGCTGCTGCATGTTTTTGAGCTCCACCTGCATTTCCTTGCGGAGCTTTAAGTCCAGCGCGCCGAGCGGTTCGTCGAGAAGCAGCACCTGCGGCTCGTTGACCAGCGCGCGCGCGATGGCGACGCGCTGCTGCTGCCCGCCGGAGAGCTGCTCGACATAGCGCCCGCCGTAACCCTTTAAGTTGACGAGCTCCAGCATGGCCTCGACCTTCCGCCCGATGGTCCGCTTGTCCGCGCCCTTGATCCTGAGCCCGAAAGCGACGTTGTCGAACACGTTGAGGTGCGGGAACAGCGCGTATTTCTGAAACACGGTGTTGACGCGGCGCTTGTACGGCGGCACGTTCGCAATGTCCCTGCCGTCCATCTCGATGCGCCCTTCGTCCGGCATGATGAACCCTGCGATGAGCCGCAGCATGGTCGTTTTGCCGCAGCCGGAGGGCCCCAGCAGGGTCAGAAATTCCCCGTCCTTGATATACAGGTCGATGTGCGAAAGCGCAACGTCCCCGCCGTACGCCTTCGAAACGTCGATAAGCTCGATGAGATGCCTGTCGTTCATGTGCGGTCTTCTCCTTTAAAAGCTTGGCGGCGTGCTGACCCAGAGGACGCGCGCTTCGGCCTTGCCGGTGTTTTCGAGATAGTGCGAGCGCGTCGGGCGGAAATAGAAGCTGCCGCCCTTTTTCACGCGGAATTGCTTTTCGCCGAGCACGAGCAGCACGCTCCCGCTGAGCACGTAGCCGAATTCCTCGCCCTCGTGCGGATCGTCCGCCGCGCCGCGCGTCCCTCCCGGAATGGTGACGAGGATGGGCTCCAGCGCGTTCTTCTGCGCGTTGGTGACCAGCCAGCGGATGGTGTAGCCGTCCGGCTCCTGCTTGACGAACATGTCGTCCGCGCTGTAGACGACGGTTTCCTCCGCCGCCTCGTTGAAAAATGCGCCGACGCTGGTGCCGAGCGCTTCGAGGATGTCCATGAGCGTGGCGATCGACGGCGACGTCAGGTCCCGTTCGAGCTGGGAGATGAACCCCTTGGTCAGCTCCGTGCGGGCTGCGAGCTCCGCCTGCGTCAGCCCGCGCTGCTGGCGGAGCTGTTTGACCTTTGCGCCGATCCGCATGCTGTCTACCACTCCTAAACTTTAAGTTTACATTAACTAAACAAAATTAAACCAAATCGGCCGCGGAATGTCAATGGATTTTTATAAGATTTTACCGCATAACGCGCCGCCGGTTCCGGCGCGGCGAAAAACGGCGCCGCGCGCCTTTGCGCGGCGGCGAAAAGCGTGCTAAGATGGAATCAGAAAAGCGGAGAAAAGGAGATTTGCAATGATATAGAAAGGGATGATCGCAACGTGAAAACGGGTATCGTCGTTTGTTTTCCGGGGACGGGCTACACCTGCAGGGAACGGCTCTTCACCCTCTGCGCGGAACGATTCGCCGCGCGCGGGTACGACGTCGTCAAGCTGGATTTCTCGCACATCCCGTTCAAGGAGATCGAAACGCTGGAGGAGGCCGTCGCGGTCGCCATGCGCGCCGTAAGGCGGCAGCTCGGCGGCGTGGACTTTTCGGCCTATTCCGACGTCGTGTGGATTTCCAAGAGCCTTGGGACGATCTGCGCGGCGATTGCGGAAAAAGGGCTGGAAAAGCCGCCGCGACAGTTTTTCCTGACGCCGGTTTCGTTTACCCTCACGGAGATGAAGCCGGACTCGAATGTGATCGCCATGGTACTTGGCACACAGGACCGTTTTTTAACAAGCGAAGCGCTCGCGGAATTCTGCAGCGAAAGGAATTTCCGCTACTGCATCATCAACGGCGTCGGCCACAGCCTCAAGATCGAGAGCGACCCGGAAGAAACGGAGCGCATCAACGAACAGATCGCCGCGCTCTGCGAGTAGACGCATTTCCTTTAATCGAAAGGAACGTACGCAAAGGAACTTCTTTTTTTTATCAAGCAAGCAAAAGGATTCCTTTCTTCCATGCCGTCGCGCCCGAATACGAAAAAGCAAAGATCCCCAAAGGGTCGGGAGAGCGGAACAACAGCGCTCTCCTTTTCCTTCCCCGTAAAAAAAGCGGAGACCTGTATCCGAAATCCCCCGTCTTTCCCGTCATTTTGTAACAATCTCAAACAAATCATGTCAAAGCGGCAAAGAATGCCGGCTACCCGTCGACGCGCGCGGGCCGGTATGCTATACTCGCCATGTTACTTAAGGAGGGATTTGATTCCATGAAACGGTTACTTGCGGCGGCGCTCGCTCTGGCGGCCTGCCTTACGCTCCCGCTTCACGCCGCGTTCGCCGTGGACGACGGCGAAGAGCGCGTCGTTATGGGCGCGGACCTGACCGATCATCAGCGCGAAGCCGTGTATGCCGATTTCGGCGTCGAAGAAGGCAGCGTGACGGAATTGAGCGTGACCAACGCCGAAGTGCGCGTCTACCTCGAAGGGCTCGTGCCGGACTGCAGGATCGGCAGCGTCGTGCTCTCGTGCATCTACATCAAAACGCTCGCGGAAGGCTCCGGCCTGACCGTCGAGCTGCATAATATCAACTACTGCACCGAAAATATGTACAAAAACGCGCTGACCACGGCGGGCATTGCGGACGCGGCGGTCGTCGTCAGCGCGCCGTACCCCGTCTCCGGCACGGGCGCGCTCGCCGGCGTTTACAAGGCGTACGAGGACATCATCGGCACGTCGCTGTCCGCGCTTGCCAAATCCGTCGGCGCGGAAGAGCTGATCGTCACCGGCGAGCTTGCCGAATACATCGGCAGCGACGACGCGGCCGAGCTGATCGGCAAACTTAAGGGCATGCTCGACCTCACCCAGGACATGACCGACGCCGAGGTGCGCGCGCAGATCGAAAGCCTTGC
>CAYUUB010000161.1:0-5345 GCA_964447725.1 uncultured Oscillospiraceae bacterium | reverse complement strand
CCTGATTTTGTCCTGTCGGCCGTCCCGCTTTTAGCGGGACGGCTTTTTTCAGCCCGAGCGGCAATGTTTTTCATGAAAAAAACCGGCCTGCATGGTATACTGATCAGCATGAGGCAGCGTTTTATTAAAACAATATGCACCGTCGCCATGTTGCTTGCGCTTCTGCTTTCCGGCTGCACGGCCGGAGGCTTTTCCCTGTTTGCAACGCCGACGCCCGTCCCGACGCCGACGGCTACGCCGTCTCCAACGCCCGTCCCGACGCCGACGCCGGTGATCGCGGTGTTCGGGGCGGACGCTTCGCGCTCCTTTTCCGAAGGCGTGGCGAACTTCGCCGAAGGCAAGCCTTACGCGCTGGAATTCATTTCCGGAGACGTCGGCGCACTTTCGCAGTTTCAGCCGGACGGCGCGGCAGCAGCCATCGTATTTCTCGAAAATTCCGGCGTTTCCCTGCCGGAAACCGAAATTCCCTTTTACGCCTATGCGGCCGACGGGCAAAGTATTTCATCGGACGTCAAGCACCTCACCTACGGCGACATCAACGCCGCGGTCGACACGCTGAATTTTGCGATCGCCTACCCGCCTCACGAAACGCCCGTTCGTATGATCGGCTTGTTTACAAGCAAAACAAGCCGCGCATATGCCGTCTGGAGCCGCGCCGTCGACGCGGGCCGCGTTTTTGCAAAAGCCGTATTTGTCGAAAACAAGGCTGATCAGCCCGTGGACGAATGGCTCGCCGAACAGTTCGCCGCGTTTTATCCCGGCATGCTGGACGCGATCTACGCGGAAACAGGCGCGCTCGCCGTTTCCGCGTCGCAGATGCTGGGCGACCTCGGGCGGGACGACACGGAGGTCTTTTCGGCTGCGACGGACGCGAATGCGGATTGCGCGCTTTCATCCGTTCTGGTGGCCGTCACGGGCGCGGACCTGTATCGTGCGGGTGAACTCTGCTGCGAGGGCGCGCAGGCCCTCCTGTACGGCACAGAGGCGAAAAGCGGCACCCTGCTGCCGGTGCTGCTCCAGTTTTCGCCGGAACCGTAAACATAACGTCAGCAAGAAAGAGACGCATCGGCGCGTCTCTTTGTTATACCGTCTTTCGATTATCCTTATCCCATAAACCGTCAGTTCTGTATCACGCCCCAGCCGGTCGTGAGCCGGTTGGAACGGACGTATCCGACTTCGTTCTGGTACTGCACTTTCGTCCAGCCGTCCTCCGTCGTTTCCAGTACTTTGACCGACACGCGCGCAGGCATCTTGCAGATCTGTTCGGACTCCGCATCCGCGGCGGAATAGAGCCACTGTGTGGAGCGCAGCAGCGTCGCATCCTCGCTGGTATCCATCTCCCCTTCCGTAAAGGATATGTAACCGCGCCGGATGTATCCTTCCTTCTTGCCGTAACGCACCTTGACCCAGACTTCGCCTTCCAGAAGGACCTCCAGCTCCGCGCCGACGCTCAGTCGCTTGACGGAATCGAAGGACGACCCGCATCCCTTTCGGATCCTCGCGCCTTCCACCGTTACCCATGCCTTTGGATTCGGCAGTTCCTCCTGGTCGTCGACAATGGTTTTTTGAAACGCGTTGTACTCGTTAAACGAAAGTTTGCTTTTCAGCGCGCGCCGCAGCGTGTTGTTCTTCGGCTCGCTCGTGCTGATCTCGACTTTCGTGCCCGGGCACGCGTAATAATAGAGCCACTTGGCGTCTTCGACATACAGCCGGACGCACCCGTGGGACACGCTCTGTCCCATGTCGTAATAAGGCGAACGTTTCAGCGAATTCACCGATCGTTTCCCGTACATGATGGAATGGAAAAAGATGCTCCCGACGATCTGCACCCAGTAGCGCGCATATTCCCCGTCAAAATCCGCAAATTTGCCAAAGCGCTCGCGCCCTCCGATTTTCCATATGCCGCGCGGCGTCGGCGTCGCCTCGTCCTCCGGATCGGTTTCGTCCACCTCGGTCCGTCCCGAAGCGCAGAGGAAACGCCGCACAATCTTCGTATACTCGCCGTTCTCGTCCCGCTCGTAAACGGTGACGATATGGTTGCGCAGGTCCAGCAGGATGTAATATTTGTCGGGGTCGTCGTTTTTCAGTTCGTCCATGGCGCGCGAACTTGCGGGCGCAAGCAAAGCGACCGCGAAAAAGACGACGGCTAGCGCAAAAACACCGATTCGCCGCACCCGGTTTTCCCTCCCCTCCAAAATATACACGTGCGGGCGTAATATGCCATCACGCCCGCACGATCGTTTCCTTTAGAAAATACGGTAAGCACAGATGAAGTGTTCCTGCCAGTACCCGCCGCTCTTGAGCACCGTGGACGAGGTTCGAACCTTGCCCTGCGACGAACTCGCGTCAATCATCTTGCCGCTTCCCAGATAGATGCCGACGTGTCCGGTCGACGACGTGCTGCCCGAGAACACCAGAATATCGCCTCGCTCAATCGAACTCATGCTGGATATCTTCTGGAACCGCGACGTCGTCCGCCATGCGATCGACGTCATGTAACTCACGCTCACGCCGGAGTTCTTGATGCACCAGTACACGAATCCGGAGCAATCGAAGGTGTTCGGCCCTTTGCCTCCGCGTACATACGTGCAGCCGAGTTTGCTCTCCGCCAGCGCGATGAGTTTTTCAACGCCGGTTTTGTTGGATACGCTCGACGAACTGCTGGACGACGAGCTGCTGCTTGACGAGCTGCTGCTGCTCGACGACGAACTGCTGCTCGACGACGACTCCGTGGACGTGGAAGGCGACGTGGTCGATTTCTTCGCACTGGAAGAGTTGAGCATCGTCAGCGTTACGGCGCCGACCTTGCCGTCCTGCGTCAGGCCGCTGCGTTTCTGAAAAGCTTTTACCGCATCCTGCGTGATCTCGCCGAAATAACCCGTTGCATTCGCGCTGGTCATATAGTTCAGTTCGGCCAGGCGTTTTTGAATATTTTTCACCGCCGTGCCGTAATCCCCAAGCTGGATCACCATCGACTGCGCATCGCCGGAAAGGAGCAAATCGCGCGTAACCGGGCCGAGGCAGCCGTCGCGTGTCAGGCCGTTGGCCTGCTGGAACGATTTGATTGCCGAAACCGTGGCGCGCCCCATAATGCCGTCCGGCTTGAAGGTGATGTAGCCGAGTTCCTTGAGCGCCTGCTGGCATTCCTTGATGACCTGGTTTTCGTCGCCCAGCGTATAAGCGTTGCTCACAACGTCCTCGCCATAGAGCATCTCCAGCGTCTTGGCTCCGACCTTGCCGTCGGCCGTAAGATCGTTTTTCTTTTGAAACTCCTTCACCGTCTCTTCGGTTTTGTCGCCGAAATTGCCTTGAATATTCGCCTTGTTGTCAAAATAGCCAAGCTCGTAGAGCCGCTGCTGAACGCCCTTGACGTCCTCCCCTGAATCGCCGTTTTGCATAACGTAGATTTTCGCATCGTCGCTCATCAGCGCGTTATAGGTCGTTTCGCCGCAGATGCCGTCGTCGTCCAGTCCGTTATGCCGCTGGAACGTGGTGAGCGCGTCCTCCGTCAGCGGTCCGAAATGTTCGGTCGGTTCATCGGAGTCCATATAGCCGAGTTCCATCAGCCTCGCCTGAATCACCGCAACGATCGCGCCGTCGTCGCCTTCGTTCAGTTCGCCTGTAAAGGCGACCTCTTCCGTCGTTTCCGTTCCCGTCGTTTCCGCTTCCGCGTTTTCTTCCGTTTCCGTCGTTTCAATTGCAACGCCGGCCTCTTCGTTCGTTCCGTCCCCTTCGTCGGAGTCGGTCGTACCGCTGCTGTCAAACACCGCCTGCTGTTCCGTGGCATACGCCGCGAGCATTTCCGTGGCGTCCGCACTGGACTTCTTCCCCGGCAGCGCGATCGCAAGAATAACGATGGCGATCACAAGAAAGCCGAACGCGCTGCTTAAAATCAGCAGCGTCCGCCGCGGCAAACCGCTTAGAAAATTATAGACCGAACGCACGCCGATATAGACGCCACGCGCAGACACACGCGCGACGGATACGGCGGCCTTTTTCGTTTTTTCCCAGAATCGTTTTAACGTGAAAGGTTTTTTCGGGTCGCCCGAGTTCGGCGTCGGCGTTTGCCGAGCTTCCCGATGCTCCCGGATGTCGGCTTTGATTACTTTTATAAGATTTCTCCAAAAACGCTTGAACTTCGTTTTTTTTCTTGTTTGTGCAGCTTGCGGGCGCTGCCCCCGGCTCTGCGGGCCCTGCGTTGAAGCGCCGTTGCTTGCCTGGCTATATGCGGTTTTGCTATGCGTCGTTTGCCGCGTATAGTAGTGTCCTGTCGCCACGTTCCGACTCCTTTCGGCAAAGAATACGCATATTCTCCGCCTGGTATCCAAGTCATAATCTCTTTTCGATTATAGCAACGAATCATGACATTGGGTTGAACATTTTTTTAACGAATCGCTAACGACTCCACGCATTGCCAAACGTCCGTCAGCCGTCATAGTATTCGCCGCGCCGGTAATCGAAAATTGCGGCGTTATACTTTTTAAAATCTTCAAGAACCTTCCCCGTGCCAAGCGCGACGCAGGAAATCGGGTCCTCCGCAATGCGGCAGGGCACGTTTGTGCGCTCGGTGACATAGCGGTCGAGCCCGGCTAACAGCGCACCGCCGCCCGTAACGACAATTCCCGTTTCGGCGATGTCCGTCGCAAGCTCCGGCGGTGTCCGTTCGAACAGCCCGCGCACGCGTTCCATAATTGCGGAAAGCGGCTCGGAGAGCGCGTCCACCATCTCGTTTGTGCCGATCGGCACGGCCTCCGGCAGGCCGGAGGTCAGGTTTCTGCCGCGCACTTCAATGATGCGCTGCTCTTTTTCGATGTGTGCGCGTCCGTACGCGATTTTGATGTCCTCGGCGTTGCGCTCACCGATATACAGGCTGTGCTTGCGTTTCATATAGCGGCGCAGCGCCTCGTCGAACTTGTCGCCCGCCATCTTGATCGAGTCGGACAGGACGATGGCGCCGTAAGCGATCACCGCGATATCCGTCGTGCCGCCGCCGATGTCGAGCACCATGTGGCCCTTCGGCTCGTTGATGTCGACGCCGGCGCCGATTGCGGCGGCGATCGGCTCCTCGATCAGGTAACTGTAACGCGCGCCGGCTTCGTCGGACGCCTCGATGACATAGCGCTTTTCCGCCTCCGTAACGCCGGAAGGCACGCAAACGACCGCGCGCGGCCGATACAGCAGCCGCGTGCCGACCACTTTGCGGAAAAAGTAGCGCAGCATGCGCGCGGTCACGTCGAAATTCGAAATAACGCCGTCCCGCAGCGGACGGATCACGATGATGTTGGCCGGTGCGCGGCCCATCATCTTCCGCGCTTCTTCACCGATGGCGACAATGCGCCCGGTGA
>CAYUUB010000160.1:0-5347 GCA_964447725.1 uncultured Oscillospiraceae bacterium | reverse complement strand
TGATTTAAGCTGGGATCGCAACTTATTCCTTCGTTTCTTCCGGCTTGACCATAAACAGCACGCCGAGCGTGTTCGGCCCGCAGTGCGAACTGATGGTGCAGCTTGCGGACGTATCGTGAATCTCTTTAAACGGCTGCAGCTCGCGTATGCGCGCCGCAACCTTGTCCACGAGCGTGGGGTCGTCCATCGGCGGATGCGTGATGAAGACCCGGTCGAGCACAATGTCCGTGCGACCCTTCAACTGGTCGTCGACGTATTTCAGGAGCGCGCCTTCGAGCTTTCCGATATATTTTTTCCCGACGATCATGCTGCCCTGGCGGTCGTTCTTCACGATGATCGTCGGCTTGATATTGAGCACCGCCGCGCTGATCTGCGTGATGCTGCTGCAGCGGCCGCCAGCGCGCATGAATTCCAGCGTGTCGATGATAAAGCTTGCCCGCGTGTAGGGGACGAGCGCCCTGACTTCGTCCACCACCTGCTCGACAGGCACGCCTTTGTTGATCCGTTCGCCCGCCTCGCAGACGACCAGACCGAACCCGGTCGAAAGCGAACAGGAGTCGATCACGAATACGCGGCCTTTGTCGGCCAGCATTTCCGCGGCGATCTTCGCGTTTTGATGGCAGGAGGAGATGCCGGAGCCAAGCGAAATATGGACCACCTCGTAACCCTGGTCAAGAAACGACGTAAAATATTCGACGTATTCCTCGGGATTGATGGCGGCTGTGCGCGGCAGGAGCTTCCGCTCCCACCAGGCTTTATAGATTTCCTCGGCGGTGATGTCCACGCCGTCGGTATATTGCTTTCCGTCGAGAATGATATGGAGCGGGTACAGGGAAACATGATAGCGGGCCTTGAGTTCCGGGCCGATGTCACAGGGAGTGTCCGCGCTCAATAAAATTTTCTTGTCTGGCATACCGTGCATACCTCCTTTGATTCCAGATGTATTATTCTAGCAAACCGGCGTTTGCCGCGTCAATTCACATTCACCCGAAAATGGTAAATGAAAACGCACGGGAACAGTATAATTGATAACATAATAAACGTGTATGTCTATTAAACAACATATTTTGGCATGTGGCAAGATAAATTTACACAGAAACGCATATTTACTGTTCGGATACGCGTTCGATCAAATAAAGATTCGAACCGAAATCGCACAGCATGCGGATATCCTTCGAATAGCCGGTGCCGATAAACTGATTGTTCAGGCGCACGCCCCGCATCAGCGTCTGACCGCTGGCCTCATAGGTTTCGACGCAGTCCGTCAGCGCATACAGCCGGTCGAGCCAGCGCAGGACCGGGCCGTTCGGATTCGCGTCGAACGGTAAAACATGCTTGATAAGCGAACCGAACCGGCGGACGAAGACCCGCTGCGGTTTCGTCTGCAAACGATAGACGGATTCCCTGTCGAGCCCGGAGAGCGGCAAAACGTCGTTGCCTTCTGCGGCGTGCGCCATGGTCTGGAACGACCCTGCGATCGACCGGGAGGCGTCGGAGTTCACGCACTGCCAGTAAACCTTGTTGTCCTTTTCAGACGGATGCCGGAACAGGCGGCCGTACTGGAACAGGCGGCGGTGCGCCTTGTAGAAGGCGATCTGGTCGCGGACCTCTTTGCGCTCCAGGCGGGTCAGGTGCTTAAGTTCAAGCTCGTAGCCCAGGCAGCCGAAACTCGCAACGTTGAACCGCGTGGACAGCACGGACTCGCGCAGCGTCTGCTGATTGGGCGAGGCGGAGACATGCGCGCCCATGGCGGAGAGGGGGTAGAGGTAGCTCAGCCCGCCCTGGATCGAAAGCCGCTCGATCGGATCGGTATCGTCGCTCGACCAGACCTGCGGCGAAAAGCAAAGCATGCCGAGGTCGAACCGGTTGCCGCCGCTGGAACAGGATTCGAAGAGGATATGCGGACGCGGACGGAAGATGCGCGAGAGGACGTCGTACAGGCCGAGCATGTAGCGATGGTAAAACTCGCCCTGCGCAGCGAGCAGAGGGGAATACGCGTCGCTGATGTGGCGGTTCATGTCCCACTTGACATAGTCGATCTTCGCGTCGTCGAGGATGCGGCCGACGTTTTCAACGATATAGTCGCGAACGGCGGGATTGCACAGGTCGAGCACGAGTTGGTTCCGGCCGAACAGCGCCGTCCGCCCAGGCGTTTTGACGGAGTATTCGGGATGCGCGCGGAACAGGTCGCTGTCGGGGTTCACCATCTCCGGCTCGAACCAGAGGCCGAATTTCATGCCAAGCGAATGGATGTCGCCGGCAAAGGAACGCATGCCCCTGGGCAGCTTTTTTTTGTTGATCCGGTAATCGCCGAGGCCGGCTTTGTCGCTGTTGCGGTCGCCGAACCACCCGTCGTCGAGCACGAACAGCTCCACGCCGAGCCGCTTTGCCTGCCGTGCGAGGTGAAGGAGCTTACGACGGTTGAACTGAAAAAAACAGGATTCCCAGTTATTGATCAAAACGGGACGTTCCATGCCTTTCCAGTCGCCGCGGACGATATGGCGGTTGATAAAGTCGTGAAAATGCGCGCTCATACCGTTGAATCCGCGGTTGGAAAACGTCATCACCGCTTCCGGCGTTTCAAAACGTTCGCCGGCGGCAAGCGGCCACTCGAAGCAGAACGGATTGATACCGAGCTGGACGCGGACAAGGTCGGTCGGGCTCAGCTCGACCAGCCCGTAGTGATTGCCGCTGTAAACGAGGTTGAAGCCGTAGACGTTGCCGTGCGACTCCGTCGCTTCGTTTTCATAGAGCAGGAACCCGGGGTTGTGCCGGTTGCTCGAAGCGCCGGTCGTGGAAGAGTTGACGAACTGGCCGTATTGCAGCTTGCGGTCGTGGCGGTGCGTCTCCTTGATCCACGCGCCGTCGAAGGTAACGAGGGAGTCGCCGCGGTTTTCAAGGTCGAGCTGCATGCTCATGAGCCTGCGGACGACGATTTCGTTCGCGCCGTCGTTGACGAGGACGACACGCCGTGTGATCACGTCCGTATCGTAAAACGTCGTATAATACATCAGCAGTTTCATTTCGCCGGCCCGGTCGGCCAGCGTGACTTCCAGCGTCTCCGCGTCGTCGCCGTCGTCATAGGCCGAGGGCAGCGCGTCCGGCGCTATGCAGCCTTTTACGATGCGGTGGGAATCATACGTGAAGTCCGTTCGGAACGTGCCGTCGCCAAGCCTGATTTCGGCGGGCGTCTGGCGGTAATCGCCGCAGCCGACGCCGGACCACTCCAGCAGGACGTTGTCGAGAGAATAGGCCGGGTCGCGCTCCGCGTCGTACAGCACTGCGCTGCCGTGCTGGATGTTTCGCTTGTAAACGAGCGAGCCGATCGGCCCGCGGTCGATTTTTACGCCGTAATACACGTGCTCCAGATGCTGAAAATCGTTGACGCGCATGATATAGCTCGTGGATTGCGTTTCGAGATAAAAGACGGAGGATTGCTCGATAATCATGATCGTACCTCGTATGAATGAAATGCCGCGCGGGGAAGGAGAAATAGCGAACCTGGGGTGTGTTTCTAAAATACGATGAGGGCAGACAGAGCGGGTTTTTTGCCGGGTTGAGGAGCAAAATGCAGGAATACCAGCGCTATTTCAAGGTTTTCGCGACAATAAACCAGTGAAAAAGACGTCTGGCCTGCTCCATCGTGCTTTTAGAAACACACCCTAGCTATATTTTAGCCGGTGACGCCATACGCGTCAACGAAACGGAAGGCAAACGAACGAACAAACGCTTTTTCGAATGCAAAAAAAAACAATTTGCGCAACTTGTGTTGATAAAATGGGTTGC
This sequence comes from uncultured Oscillospiraceae bacterium, assembly GCA_964447725.1. Taxonomy (GTDB): domain Bacteria; phylum Bacillota; class Clostridia; order Christensenellales; family CAG-138; genus UBA7703. Next base: position 1,561 of record CAYUUB010000160.1, on the reverse strand, counting down.
GTTAACAATTCGCACAAGATATCGGCTAAATTCCGTTGACAAAGCGCGGAATATCCAGCAAAATGAAGGCATAAAATGGAAGGGGTGTATAGGGATAATGGAGACACAGTTAAAAAAGAAATATGGCCTGTTCACCGCTATTTCGATGGTCGTCGGCATCGTCATCGGAAGCGGCGTGTTTTTTAAGGCCGAAAAAATCCTGAACGTTACAGGCGGCGACCTGCCGCTCGGCATTCTTGCCTGGGTCATCGGCGGCGTGATCATGATGGTCTGTTCGTACGTATTTGCCGTCATGGCCACGAAGTACGAGTATGTCAACGGCGTTGTCGATTATTCCGAAGTGACGGTCGGCAAAAAATACGGCTATATGATGGGGTGGTTTTTCGCAACGATCTACTATCCGACCCTCACGAGCGTGCTGGCATGGGTTTCGGCGCGTTACACGGCGGTGCTGTTCGGCTGGTCGATCGTCGGGCCGGAGTGCATGACGATCTCCGCTTTTTATCTGATCGCAAGCTTTGCCATCAACGCGCTTTCACCGAAGATCGCGGGCAAATTCCAGGTGACGACGACCGTGATCAAGCTGATCCCGCTGCTGCTGATGGGAATCGTCGGCTGCATCGTCGGTTTCACGAACGGCATGACCGTGCAGAACTTCACCAACGCGGTCACGCAGGTCGCATCCACCGGCGGCGCGCTGCTGACGGCGGTCTGCGCGACGGCGTTCGCTTATGAAGGATGGGTCATTGCAACGAGCATCAACGCCGAGCTGCGCGACGCGAAAAAGAATTTGCCGATCGCGCTGGTTCTCGGCGCGCTGGTCATTATCGTTGTATACATTCTTTATTATGTCGGCCTCGCGGGCGTTGTCAGCAATGCAACGCTGATGGAGAACGGACAGGAAGGCGCGAGGATCGCGTTTGCAACGCTGTTCTCGAACGTCGGCGGAACGCTGCTGTTCGTGTTCGTCATCATTTCGTGTCTCGGCACGCTCAACGGCCTGATGATGGGCTGCACGCGCGGCTTTTATTCGCTCGCGGTGCGCAACGTCGGCCCGCATCCGGAAACCTACAGGGAAGTCAGCCCGAAGACCAACATGGCGACCAACTCCTCCGCGCTCGGTCTGCTCCTGGCCGGCGCATGGCTGCTGTACTTCTACGGCGCAAACCTGACCGACCCGTGGTTCGGCCCCCTGTGCTTCGACTCGTCCGAACTTCCGATCATTACGGTTTACGCAATGTATATTCCGATGTTCATCATGTTTATGGTAAAGGAAAAAGACCTGAACTGGTTCAAACGGATCCTGATGCCGGTTCTCGCCGTGCTCGGATGCCTGTTTATGGTCTATGCCGCAGTCGTTTCGCATAAGATAGCGGTCGTATGGTATCTTGTCATCTTTGCCGCGATTATGATCGTCGGCGCATTCTTCGGGAGGACCAGCCAGCTCAAAGTAAAGGAATAACCCTCTGCTCTTAAAGACGAAAAGCAACCCGCCCGTTATCGACAGGCGGGTTGCTTTTTTATAACGAATTCAATCCCGGTACGGGCGCTTTTTTAATTC
>CAYUUB010000159.1:0-5368 GCA_964447725.1 uncultured Oscillospiraceae bacterium | reverse complement strand
TCGCCGACAGCGGCTTCGGCCTGCGCGGGCCGCGCGTGTGGAACGACCGCGCCGGTGAAGTCGGGCGCACGCTTTCGATCGAGGAGTTCGATATCCCGCGCATCTTTGGCGAGGAGGGCGTCGATATCCTGCACATTTCGGGGCTGATCGCCGCGCTTTCCCCGCAGACCGCCGTGTTTTGTGCGGAGCTTGCAAAGCAGGCGAAATCCTACGGCACGCGCGTGGCGTTCGACCTCAATTACCGCGCGTCCTTCTGGGCGGGCCGCGAAAAAGAGCTTTCCGAAACGTTCCGCGGAATCGCTTCGCTGGCCGACATCCTTGTCGGCAACGAGGAGGACTTCCAGCTTGCGCTCGGCATCAAGGGGCCGGAGGCGGGTGGCAAGGACCTCTCGGCAAAGATCGAAGGCTTTAAGGGCATGATCGGCGAGGCGAAAAAAGCCTACCCGAATGCGAAATATTTCGCAACGACGCTCAGAGAGGTTGTCAACGCAAACGAGCACCTCTGGGGCGCAATCCTCTGCGCGGGGGACGAATGGTTCGTCGAGCAGCCGCGCAGCATCCCGGTCCTCGACCGCATCGGTGGCGGGGACGGCTTTACAGGAGGGCTCTTGTATGGCGTATTCCGCGGCTGGGAGCCGGAGAAATGCCTCCAGTTCGGCTGGGCGACCGGCGCGCTGGCGGTTACGGACCTGAACGATTATGCTTCGCCTGCGGACGAAGAGCAGGTATGGAGTATTTATAAAGGAAATGCGAGGGTGAAACGATGAAAAAAGCGGATATCGGATTGATCGGGCTCGCCGTAATGGGCGAAAACCTGGTCATGAATATGGAAAGCAAAGGCTTTACGGTCGCGGTTTTTAACCGGACGGTCGAAAAGGTGGACAGGTTCGTACAGGGACGCGCCAAGGGACGCAATATCGTTGGCTGCCATTCGCTGGAGGCGCTGAGGGATGCTTTGAGCAAACCGCGCAAGGTGATGCTCATGGTAAAGGCCGGACAGCCCGTGGACGACTATATTGAAAAACTGCTCGCCGTTCTGGAACCGGGCGACGTGATCATCGACGGCGGCAACAGTCACTTCCCGGATACCATCCGCAGGACGGCGTACGCCGAGAGCAAAGGGCTTTTGTACATCGGCACCGGCGTATCCGGCGGCGAGGAAGGCGCGCTGAAGGGCCCTTCCATGATGCCGGGTGGATCGAAGGACGCATGGCCGCTGGTCAAGCCGATTTTCCAGTCCATCTGCGCCAAGGTCGAGGACGGAACGCCCTGCTGCGACTGGGTCGGCGAAAATGGCGCGGGCCATTTTGTCAAGATGGTGCACAACGGCATCGAGTACGGCGACATGCAGCTCATCTGCGAAGCGTATCAGCTCATGCGGGACGTGCTGGGCATGTCCGCAGCCGAGATGAGCGAAGAGTTCGCAGAATGGAACAAGGGCGAGCTGGACAGCTATCTGATCGAGATCACGCGCGATATTCTGGCGTATAAGGACGAAGACGGCGAAGCGATTGTGGACCACATCCTCGATACGGCGGGCCAGAAGGGCACGGGAAAATGGACGGCCATCTCCGCGCTGGACGAGGGCGTTCCGCTGACCTTGATCGGCGAGGCGGTGTTCGCGCGCTGCCTTTCCGCCATGAAGGAGGAACGCGTGGCCGCCGCGGAGGTGTTCGCGCACGATAAAATTGCGTATTTGGGTGACAAAAAGCAACTGATCGATGCGATCAAACAGGCGCTTTACGCCAGCAAGATCGTCTCCTATGCGCAGGGATACACCCTGATGCGCGCGGCGGCGAAAACCTACGGCTGGAATCTCAACTACGGTGGGGTCGCGCTCATGTGGCGCGGCGGCTGCATCATCCGCTCGGTGTTCCTCGGCAAGATCAAGGAAGCGTACGACCGGAACGGGGCGCTCAGCAACCTGCTGCTCGATCCGTATTTTGCGGACACGGTCAAGGCCTGCGTGCCCGCCTGGAGAAAGGTGGTCGCGGCGGCGGTCGAATGCGGCGTGCCGGTTCCGGCCATGAGCGCGGCGCTGACGTACTTCGACGGTTATACGACCGGTCGGCTGCCCGCGAACCTCCTGCAGGCGCAGAGGGACTATTTTGGCGCGCATACCTATGAACGGACCGACGCGCCGCGCGGGAAGTTTTTCCATACAAACTGGACGGGCGAAGGCGGCGACACCGCGGCTTCGACCTATAATGCATAAGGAGGCAAAAAAATGCAACTGCCATACAAACCGGATTTTAAAGGAAAAGTCGCCGTCGTGACCGGCGGTGCGGGCGTGCTTTGCAGCATGTTCGCAAAGGCGCTCGCCGCCTGCGGGGCAAAGGTTGCAATTCTCGATCTCGCCGGAGAAAAAGCGGAAGAGCTCGCAAAGGAGATTTGTGACGAAGGCGGACAGGCGATCGGCGTAAAGGTAAACGTGCTGGATACCGAAAGCGTCGCACAGGCGCACGCCACCGTGCTGGACGCGTTCGGCCCGTGCGACATCTTGATCAACGGCGCCGGCGGCAACAACGCCAAGGCGACGACCGACGACGAGTTTTTCGATCGCGCGGAGTCGATCGCCGAAGGGAAAAAGAGCTTTTTCGATCTCGATCCCGCCGGATTCGACTTCGTGTTCGGCCTGAACCTCAAGGGAACGCTTTTGCCGACGCAGGCGTTTGCGCGCGATATGGCGGAGCGCAACAAAGGCACGATCGTCAGCATTTCTTCCATGAACGCGTTCACGCCGCTGACGAAGATTCCCGCCTATTCCGCCGCAAAGGCTGCGGTATCGAATTTCACCAAATGGCTCGCCGTGTATTTTTCCCACAGCGGCATTCGCGTCAACGCCATCGCTCCGGGATTTTTCTCGACGCAGCAGAACAAAAAACTCCTCTGGAACGAGGACGGCTCCCCGACGGCGCGCACAAACAAAATTTTGCGCAATACGCCGATGGAGCGCCTTGGCGAAGCGGAAGAACTCATCGGCGGGCTGCTGTTCCTGCTGGACGACAACGCGTCGAGCTTCGTAACCGGGATCGTTATGCCGATCGACGGCGGTTTTTCGGCCTATTCGGGAGTGTAACGAAATGGAGATCTGCCTTCGAGCAAACAATGACGCCGGCCTGACCGACGGGGAAATTCGCAAAGCGCTCGTTGCGTTCTGCGGCACGCATCCGGCGAAGAAGGTGCTGATCCTGCCGCCCGACTATACGCGTTACCACAGCAAGGCGGGATTCATTACCAACGTTTGCTATCACTACTATGCCGACCGCGGCGCAGAGGTGGATATCCTGCCGACGCTCGGAACGCACCGCGCCATGACCCGGGAAGAAGCCGAAGACATGTGCGGGGATATTCCGTTTGAACGCTTTTTTGTCCATAACTGGCGGACGGACGTCATAAAGATCGGCGAGGTACCCGGTTCGTTTATCGGGGAAATCACGGAAAACCTCTGGACGGAACCGATCGAAGTCGAAGTCAACCGCAGGATTATGGATGAAAGCTACGATTTGATCCTTTCCCCGGGACAGGTCGTGCCGCATGAAGTCATCGGCATGGCGAATCACTCGAAAAACATCTTTGTCGGCGCGGGCGGCGCGGATATGATCAATAAGTCCCACATGGTCGGCGCGGTCTACGGCATGGAACGCATGATGGGGCGCGACCACACGCCGGTGCGGGAGATTTTCGACTATGCGCTGAAGCACTATCTGTCAGGACGCCCGCTCGAATTCATTCAGACCGTTACCACGGCGCCCGGCGGCAATATCCAGACACACGGGATGTTTGCCGGCAAGGAGCGCGATGTGCTGGAGGCGGCGATCGAGCTCGCGCAGAAAAAAAATATCGACTTTGTCGAACACGGACTGAAAAAGTGCGTGGTCTACCTTGACCCGAGCGAGTTTCACAGCACGTGGCTCGGCAACAAGGCGGTTTACCGCACGCGTATGGCGGTTGCGGACGGCGGCGAACTGCTGATCCTCGCGCCGGGCGTCGAGACGTTCGGAGAGGACGCGGCGGTCGACGCGCTCATCCGTAAATACGGATACTGCGGGCGCAAACGGGTGCTGGAGCTCTTCAAAGACCCCGAATGCGACGACCTTCGCGCCAACATGGGTGCGGCGGCGCACCTGATCCACGGTTCGTCCGACGGACGGTTCACCGTTACCTACGCAGTGCAAAAGACGATGCGCGGCCAGATCGAAGACGTACATTTCCAGTCGGCGGACGTCGACGAAATGCTCGGACGGTACAATCCTTCGAAGCTGGAGTACGGGTACAACACCATGCCGGACGGCGAGGAGATTTTCTTCGTTCCGAATCCGGCGCTTGGTCTCTGGATCGACAAGGAGCGCTTCGACCGCGAGGGCGGCGCGCTGTAAAGAACGATACGATACTTGTGCATATGAACAAAAACGGCTTTGCGGAATTCCGCAAGGCCGTTTTGGTGGTTGCCGTTCATAAGGTTATGCTTTCTTTTGCCCGGCTTTGTCCATGAATTTTTCGTTATCGACGATAAAGCGTTCCTGCATGCCTTCGCCGATCAAACCCGTGTCGTCAAACGCTTTACAGGCAAAGACGAGCCGCCTGCGGTCGATCTCGACCAGCTCGGTTTCGCAGCGGACCGTCAGGCCGACGGGCGTTGCGGAAAGGTGCTTTACGTCGATGCGCGTTCCGACGGTCGACTGCCCGTCGGCAAGGAAATCTTCCACGCTTTCCGCCGCGCAGAGTTCCATGAGCGCGATCATTGCGGGCGTTGCGAAAACGGGCAGAAAGCCGCTTCCCAGCGCGGCCGCGGTATTTTCCGCTGTGACCGCGACGTTTTTTTCGCCCCGGACACCGGTTTTCAATCGATTATCGGACATAAAAAGGCCCTCCCTGGAATGATGATAGCAACCGGCCGCGGATTTTTCAAGGACTGCGTTTTAACTTGTGCGGAAACGAACGGGGATTGAACCGGTCGGCCACCGGCTGCTTTTGGGCCGATGATCGGTGCGGAAATTAACCGACCGGTTCCATATGAGGCATGGCGACGGCGCTTCAATCACTGCAAAAAAGCGCCCGACGATGCCGGAAAGGACGGATTATTCGTAGTCCACCACATCCACCCAGCGAAACAGGAGGTCCCGCTCTTCGGGCTTTCCCTTTACGGACTGGCTGGCGGCGACGATGGGAATCCATTTTTGCACATACTGTTTTTCCGTACCGCTTTTTTGGCAAAAGAGCGCGAGGTATTCTTCCGCCGTTTTAGCCTCGCCCGCAAGGGAAAAGAGCAGGTAGGTGCGCGCCGCGTCGGCGGACGCGTTGCCCTGGGTTGCGTGCGACCAGTCGAGGATAAACGGCGTGCCGTCGTCGCGGATGATGATGTTGG
>CAYUUB010000158.1:0-5439 GCA_964447725.1 uncultured Oscillospiraceae bacterium | reverse complement strand
CCACGCCGTTGAGCGCTTCCGTCAGCCGCTTTTGCGGCATGTCGTGCTGATACTGTCCGACGCCGATGGCCTTGGGATCGATTTTGACGAGCTCCGCAAGCGGGTCCTGCATACGCCGCGCAATGGAAACCGCCGAGCGCAGATTGACATCGTACTGCGGAAATTCCTCCGCCGCCAGCTTGGACGCGGAGTAGACCGAAGCGCCCGCCTCGTTGACGATCATGTAACTTACGCCCGGTGTACGCTCGATCAACTCGCAGGCCATCTGCTCGGTTTCGCGCGAGGCCGTGCCGTTGCCAATGGCGATATGCTCGACCTTATGTTTGTTGACCAGCGCTTCCAGCTTCGTAATCGCCTCTTGCTTCTGTCGTTCGCCGAAGGTCGGGTAAACGACCGCGGTGTCGAGCACCTTTCCCGTACCGCTGACCACGGCGACCTTGCAGCCGTTGCGATAGCCGGGATCGAGCCCCATGGTCACGTGCCCCTTGACGGGCGGCTGCATCAAAAGCGGTTTGAGGTTGATCGCAAAGTTATGAATCGCGCCTTCCGACGCGCGTTCCGTCAGCGTGCTGCGCGTTTCGCGCTCCATGGACGGATAGATCAGCCGGTCGTATGCGTCGACAGACGCCTGCCGGACGAAATCCGTGGCGTTGGAGCCGTCTGTTACGACCTCGCGCTGCACGGCGCCCAGCCCCGTATCGCGGTCCGTTTCGACGGCGACCTTGAGATAGCCTTCCTTTTCTCCGCGATTGATCGCGAGGATCTGGTGCCCCTGCAAGCGTGACAGCGGCTGGTCGAACTGATAATACAGGCTGTATACGGAATCCTCGTCCTTTGCGGCGCAGGACGAAACCTTGCCGCTTTTTTGTATCGCCCCGCGCAGCCTCCGTCTGACCTCCGCGTTGTCCGACACCATTTCGGCAATGATGTCCGAAGCGCCGGAAAGCGCGTCTTCAGCCGTTTCGACGCCCTTTTCCGCGTCGACATATCGCTCTGCAAGCATTTTTGGCGCGAGCGTGTCTTTCCCTTGTGCAATCAGCGCCTGCGCAAGCGGCTCCAGTCCCTTTTCCTTTGCGATGGTAGCCCTTGTTCGCCGCTTCTGCTTATAGGGGCGGTAGAGGTCTTCCAGTTCGGCGAGCGTCTTTGCGACGTCAATCTTTCCTGCCAGCGCGTCGGTCAGCTTTTCCTGTGCGGCGATCGCTTTTTTTACTTCGTCCCGCCTCGCGGCAAGATTTCTCAGGTACGTCAGCCGTTCGGACAGACTGCGCAGCGTCGTGTCGTCCATCGTGCCATGCATCTCTTTGCGGTAGCGCGCGATAAATGGGATGGTATATCCTTCGTCGATCAGCGCGATTACATTTCGTACGTGGGTTTCGCTCTGGTCGAGTTCCTTTGCAAGAATTTGAACGTTGTCTTCCATGTGCTCTCCTTCAAAACGGGCGAATATGAAACATTCTATCACAAAGTGGCGAGCTGCGCACAGCAAAAAACCGCCGAATCGATGTCCGGCGGCATTTTATCATCGTATTATTACAGCACCAGCTTGTCGTCCACCTCGTCGCTGCCGCTGACGACCGAAAAGCGCTCCAGCAGCGATTCGACGGTCAGTTTTGCTTTCTCCTCGCCTTCGATGTCCAGCGCAATACGCGATTCGGACATCATCACAAGGCGATTGCCGTGGCGGATGGCGTCGCGCATGTTGTGCGTCACCATCAGGGTCGTCAGCTTGTCTTCGCTGATGATCTGATCGGAGAGTTCCAAAACCTTGTGCGCGGTCTTTGGGTCGAGCGCGGCGGTGTGCTCGTCCAGCAGCAGCAGCTTCGGCCGCTGGAGCGTCGCCATCAGGAGCGTCAGCGCCTGCCGTTGTCCACCGGAAAGCAGCTTCACCTTCGTCGTCATGCGGTCTCCCAGCCCAAGCTCCAGCCGAGCGAGCTGTTCGCGGAAAAACTTACGCTCGTCGCCATGAATCTGCCAGCCAAGCCCGCGTTTCTTGCCGCGTCTGTAGGCAAGCGAAAGGTTCTCTTCGATCCAGAGGTTGCCCGCCGTTCCCATCATCGGGTCCTGGAACACGCGCCCGAGCATCGACGCGCGGCGAAACTCCGCCATGTTCGTTACGTCCGTGCCGCCGATAATGATCTTTCCGCTTGTCGGAATATATGCGCCGGAAACGCAGTTGAGCAGCGTGGATTTCCCCGCGCCGTTTCCGCCGATCATCGTTACGAAATCGCCCGGGCGGATATGCAGGCTGACGTCTTCGAGCGCCGTCTTTTCGTTGACCGTTCCGGGATTGAAAACAATGGTCACATGTTGCAGCTTCAGCATGGCGTCTTCCTCCGCGCGCTCTTTGTGCGCACCCGCTTCTGAATCGTCGGCAGCGACAGGGCGATCGCGACCGTAATCGCGGTAAAGAGCTTAAGGTCGTTGGCCGGCATGCCGAGCCGGAGAACCGCGGCGATGATCATGCGGTATACGACCGCGCCGCAGACGACGCTGATCATGGAGCGGAGGAACGTCCTGCGGCCGATGATCACTTCGCCGATGATGAGCGACGCAAGGCCGATCACGATCGCGCCGGTCCCCATCTGGATATCCGAAAACGACTGGCTCTGCGCAATCAATCCGCCGGACACCGCAACGAGCCCGTTGGAAAGGACCAGCCCGAGCCGCTTCATCCGGTTGGTGTCGATTCCCTGCGCACGTGCCATGTTCGGGTTGTCGCCGGTCGCGCGGACCGCGCAGCCGATCTCCGTGCCGAAAAACCAATACATCAGTAAAAACACAACCACCACAAACGCGGCGGCAACCACGATGACGGCAATGTTTTTTTGCAGGCCGAGATGGTCCATGACGTACGAAAACACCGTCGTCTCGCGCAGAAGCGACACGTTTGCCTTGCCCATGATATGCAGGTTGATCGACCAGAGCGCGATCATCGTAAGGATACCGGCGAGCAGCGCGGGTATCTTCAGCACCGTATGCAAAATCCCGGTGCAAAGCCCCGCCAGCATGCCGCCGGCAAACGAAACCAGCAGGCTCAGCAGGGGATTCACGCCGTTTATAATGCAGATTGCCGCGATGGAAGCCCCCATCGTGATGCTGCCCTCGACGGACAGGTCCGCGATATCCATAATGCGATAGGTGATGAACACACCGAACGTCATGAGCGCCCAAATCAGTCCCAGCCCAATCGCGCCGGTTACTTCATTCCACATGATACAATACACCTCAAACTATGATTTGTTGCCGAACGTTTTTTGCCCATTTCAGGCAAGCGCCTTGCGTACGTTCCCGTTCGCAGGCGCTTGCCCGATTCAAGCATTATTCGGCAGATCCGACTTTTTCTCAGCCCTCCGCGTCCGTGGAAATGATGGCGGACTGATATTTGTCCGGAATCGTGAAGCCGATGGCCTCCGCTGTTTCCGCGTTGAACGCCGCGTCAAAGCCCGTTGCGAACTCGATCGGCATGGTCGAGATGTCCGCGCCGTCGACCAGCACCTGCAGCGCCATGAGGCCGGTCTGGTAACCGAGGTCATAGTAGTTGATGCCGAGGGTCGCAAGACCGCCGCTGGACACCATGTTGGACTCTCCGCAGATCACCGGGATCTTGGCCGATTCGGCAACTTCGCCGACGATCGGCATGGCGGACGCGAGCGTGTTGTCCGTCGGGATATAGATCGCGTCGCACTTGGTCACGAGCGTCTGCATCGCCTGCTGGACATCGTTTGTGGAAGCGACGGTAATTTCCGTATAAGTCTTGCCCAGGGCTTCGACCTGCTCTTTGGCGACCTGCGCCTGAAGCACGGAGTTGTCCTCGCCGCCGTTGTAGATGCAGCCGACTGTTTCCGTATCCGGGAACAGCTCGAAGATCAGGTCGATCTGGTCGGCGATCGGGCTCATGTCGGACGTGCCGCTGACATTGCCGCCGGGAACTTCGTTGCTGTCGACCAGCTTGGCGACTTCATAATCCGTTATTGCCGTGCCGAGAATCGGAATCGTGGTCGTCTTGCTCGCCATGGTCTGGGCGGACGAGGTCGCGATTGCAAGGATCATGTCGACGTCTTCGCTGACAAAGCGGTCGCCGATCGTAGAAAGCGTCGACTGGTCGCCCTGCGCGTTCTGAACGTCGTACGTGACGTTTTCGCCTTCGACATAGCCGTTGTCGGCCAGCGCCTGGATAAATCCTTCGCGCGAAGCGTCAAGCGCGGCGTGCTCAACGATCTGTACGATGCCGATGGTGAACGACAGCGTTTCTTCCGGCGCTTCGGTTTCTTCGGCTGCCGGTGCTTCCGTCGCTTCCGCGGCGGGCGCTTCCGTTGCTTCCGCGGCGGTCGTGCTCTGCGCGCAGCCGGACATTGCGGCAACCAGCATCAGGACGCTGATCAAAATTGCAAGAACCTTTTTCATAATGTTTTCCTCCATTTTCTTTTTATCCCCGAAAAACCGGGGATAAAATAACGCCCTCTTCCGGTACTCCCGGAAAAGGGCGATCAAATCGCGGTACCACCTTTTTTCTCCCGGAACCTCACGGTTTCGGGACTCTTCCGGCGGTCAGAAAACCGCCTCGCGCTGTAACGGGCGCCCCCGTATCAACCTACGGAGTATTTCCTCTTTCAATCGTCGGCTCTTGGGATGAATTCAAACCCGTATCCGTCGCTTTCTTCCACCATCCGAAAGCTCTCTTGGCACGAAAATCGGCCCCTACTTTTTCCCCGTCGCTGCTTTTTCGTATTGGGATGCATTATAATATATGATTTTACAATTGTCAAGCATTTTATATATTATATGCAATCCGGAATCAAGCGCTCCGGCTTTATGCGACAGTCGGATGTTGTGGGCCGATTCGTCATTTTGTGTGAAATCGCTTCTTTAGCTCCAGTAGCAGGTTCCGCCCCATCGCCACAAAGCAAAGGACCAATATGCCGAACGCGGTTGCACCCATGGCGGCCATCGGCCAGCTCATTTCCGGCCATCCCGCCAGCGAGAGAACGATCATGAGAATTGAGCCGGCAAGCAGCCAGAGCATCGGCATCATGTTCTGCCGCTGTTTCTCAAAATCCGTAAAAAACAGAATTGCGACGAGAACCAGTCCGCCGAAACAAATCACCGGCACAACGAACGACGCCCAGCCGGGCGCGAGCAGTACGTTGATCAGTATCAGCAGAACGCAGGAATACGCAAGCAGCTTGGACGTCTGGCTGATACGATTATATTCCACCATGTCCGGCGCGAACAGAAACGACCAGAGAAACCAAAGCGACCAGAGAACGACGACGCTCCACGCTTTTCCGCCGGAATAGAGGTTGCTGATCAGGCATGCATACGCCGTGATCAGAAACGTCCATTTCGTCGCGGCCTTCAACACCGGCGCCGTCCGTTTCTTTTTGCTTACGCTCGGGTAGACGATCTCAATATTCATACAGTTCGCTTCCTTCCACGCGA
>CAYUUB010000157.1:0-5519 GCA_964447725.1 uncultured Oscillospiraceae bacterium | reverse complement strand
TTTGAAGACAAAGGCGGACGCTCCATCACGCTCAAACCGGAAGGCACCGCGGGAATCGTACGGATGTTCGTTGAAAACAACCTATTTGGCGACACGCAGCCGACCAAGGTGTTTTACCTGAACAATCCGGTCTTCCGCTACGAGCGGCCGCAGGCGGGCAGGCTGCGGGAGCACCACCAGTTCGGCGTCGAATTTTTCGGCGCAAGCAGACCGTCCGCGGACGCGGAGTGTATCGGCGTCGCGACGGAGGTGCTGAACCGGCTCGGCTGCGAGGGCCTGACCGTGCACCTCAACAGCATTGGCTGCCCGAAATGCCGTCCGCAGTATCATGCGGCGCTGAAAACGTATCTCAAAGCCCACTACGACGGCCTCTGCGAAACCTGCAAGGTCCGTTACGAGCAGAACCCGCTGCGCGTGCTCGACTGCAAGGTCGAGACCTGCAGAAAGATCGCAAAGGACGCGCCGGTCATCGGCGACTACCTCTGCAACGAGTGCAAGGAGCATCAATCGATGCTCTTAAAGCTGCTCGACGGGATGGGGATCCGCTACGAGCTCGATCCGAGGCTCGTGCGAGGGCTGGATTATTACACCAAGACCGTGTTCGAAATTACGTCCGAAAGCATCGGCTCGCAGAGCGCGGTCTGCGGCGGCGGCCGTTACGACGGGCTGGTTGAGGAGATCGGCGGCCCGCACGTCCCGGCGGTCGGATTCGGGCTCGGCATGGAGCGGCTGCTTCTCGTGCTGGAAAACATCGGGATGGAAATCCCGAAGCCTGCGCGGTACGACCTGTATCTTGCCTCCATGGGCGACGCGACGGCCGAGCGCGCGTTTTTGCTGGCGCACGACCTTCGCGATCTCGGACTGTGCGTTGAAGTCGACCATGTCGGCAGGAGCGTCAAGGCGCAGCTCAAGTATGCCGACAAGATCGACGCGAAGTATGTGATCGTCCTGGGCGACAACGAACTGGAAAAAGCGGAAGCGATGCTGAAGCGCATGAGCGACGGCGGACAGACACCGGTTGCGCTGGAAGCGGAAGCGATCCGCAAGAACATTCAATAAATATAAATTCGAGGGTAAGATTATGAGCGAGTTATTGAGCGGTTGGAAACGGACGGCGTATTGCACCGAGTTTACAACGGCGGACGCGGGCAGGGAAGTCACGCTGATGGGCTGGACGAACGTGCGCCGCGATCTCGGCGCGCTGGTGTTCGTGCAGTTGCGCGACCGTACCGGCGTCATGCAGGTTGTGTTCAGTTCCGAAACGTTGAGCAAGGACGATTTCGACCGCGCCTGCACGATCCGTTCGGAGTACGTGCTTGCCGTGCGCGGCAAACTGACGCTCCGCACCGGCAACATGGTAAACCCGAGCATGAAGACCGGCGAACTGGAAGTGCTGGTCGAAGAATTCAAAATTCTTAGCACGAGCGAAACGCCGCCTTTTGAAATCAGCGACGATTGCAACGCAAACGAGCTCCTGCGGCTGAAATACCGTTATCTCGATTTACGCCGCCCCGAGATGCAGAAAAACCTCATGATGCGGCACAAGATCTCGTTCCTTGCGCGCGAGTATTTCGACCGGCAGGGCTTTCTGGAGATCGAAACGCCGATTTTGACCAAGAGCACGCCGGAGGGCGCGCGGGACTACCTCGTGCCGAGCCGCGTGCATCCGGGCAAGTTCTACGCGCTGCCGCAGAGCCCGCAGTTGTTCAAGCAGCTCCTGATGCTCTCCGGTTACGACCGGTATTTCCAGATTGCGCGCTGCTTTCGGGACGAAGACCTCCGCGCGGACCGTCAGCCGGACTTTACGCAGATCGACCTCGAGATGTCGTTCGTCGAGGAAGAGGACGTGTTGTCCGTCAACGAGGGCTTTTTGAAGCGGCTGTTCAAGGAAACGCTCGACGTGGACGTCGCGCTCCCGCTCCCGCAACTGAAGTATGCGGACGCCATGGCGCGCTACGGTTCCGACAAGCCGGACACGCGGTTCGGACTGGAGCTGTGCGACATTTCGGACGCGGTGAAAAACAGCGAATTTTCCGTATTCCGCGGCGCGGTCGAACGCGGCGGAAGCGTCCGCGCGATCAACGTAAAGGGCGCGAGCGGTTCGTTCTCCAGAAAGGAGATCGACGCGCTCGGCGAATTCGTGAAGACCTACCGCGCCAAGGGGCTTGCCTGGATGAATTACAAGGCGGAAGGGATCGCGTCCCCGATTCTCAAGTTCCTGAAAGACGACGAAGTCGCAGCCATTGAAAAGCTCACCGGATTCGAACAGGGCGATATCCTCTTTATCGTCGCGGACTCGGACAAAACGGTGTTTGCGTCCCTCGGCGCGTTGCGGCTGAAGCTGGCCGACAAACTGAAGCTGATCCCGGAGCATCAGTACAACCTGCTGTGGGTGCGCGAGTTCCCGCAGTTCGAGTGGAGCGAGGAAGAGAACCGCTACATGGCGATGCACCATCCGTTCACGAGCCCGATGGACGAGGACATGGACAAGCTGGAGACCGACCCCGGAAACGTCCGCGCGAAGGCGTACGACATCGTGCTCAACGGCGTGGAGATCGGCGGCGGTTCGATCCGAATCCATTCGCAGGAGCTTCAGAAGCGCATGTTCCGCGCGCTCGGCTTTACGGACGAGCAGGCGCAGTACCGCTTCGGCTTCCTCATGGACGCCTTCAGGTACGGGCCGCCGCCGCACGGCGGAATGGCCTACGGCCTCGATCGGCTGGCGATGCTGATCTCCGGCACGTCCAGCATCCGGGACGTCATTGCGTTCCCGAAGGTTCAGAACGCGTCCTGCCCGATGACCGGCGCGCCGGACTTCGTGGACGACAAACAGCTCGACGAACTGCACGTTACCTGTACCGAAAAGGAAGAGTGAGTCAGCCTTGGAAGAGCAAACCTGCGCGTTCGGCGTCGTGACCGAAGTAAGCGGCAAGACCGCTAAAGTCCGTTTTCAGCGCAGCCCGCAATGCTCGCACTGCGGCGCATGTCTGACGGTGGGCGAACACGAAATGGAGCTGGAGCTTAATAACCCGGTCGGCGCAAAGGTTGGTGACCGGGTGCGCGTCAGCCTGTCGCCGAAACGCGTCGTGCAGGCAAGCCTGCTTGCCTATGCGGTGCCGCTGGCGCTGCTGATTTTCGGCGTCTGGCTCGGCAGCGGCGTTTCCGACTGGTTCGGGCTCGTGCTTGGCGTTGCGGCGTGCGGCGGTTCGTATTTCATACTGCGCGCCGTCGAGAAAAAGTCGCGCGACAAAAACCGCTTCCGGCCGAGGATCGAGGCGATCGCAGGCGGCGGGGAAGACGCCGGCACGGAAGAACGGCCGGACGAAACGCTTTAAAAACAGAATCGGCATACGCTCATACCGACCGAAGGGCGAGCGTGTTTTGCGGAAATAACTAGGATAGGAAACCAGCAAAATGAATTGGACACCGTCTCACGAATTTATTGCACAGTACGACCCGGAACTTGCCAAATGCATGGGCATGGAACTGAACCGTCAGCGCGACCACATCGAGCTGATCGCTTCGGAAAACTTCGTTTCTCCGGCGGTCCTCGCGGCGCTCGGCAGCCCGCTGACCAATAAATACGCCGAAGGGTATCCCGGCAAACGCTATTACGGCGGATGCGAGTACGTGGATATGGTGGAAGACCTGGCGCGCGAACGCGCCAAGAAGCTGTTTCACGCGGACCATGCGAACGTGCAGCCGCACGCGGGCGCGCAGGCCAACCTTGCCGTGTATTATGCGCTTTTGGACGTCGGCGACACCGTGCTTGCAATGAATCTCAACCATGGCGGGCATTTGACGCACGGGCATAAGGCGAACGCTTCCGGAAAGCTCTATAATTTCGTGCAGTACGGCGTGAAAGAGGACACGGGCTATATCGATTATGACGAGATGGAGCGCCTTGCGCACGAGCATCACCCGAAGCTCATCGTAGCCGGCGCGAGCGCATATTCGCGCATCATCGACTTCGAGCGCATCGGCAGGATTGCAAAGGACATCGGCGCGTATTTCATGGTCGACATGGCGCACATCTCCGGGTTGATCGCCGCCGGCGAACACCCGAATATGTTCCCGTATGCGGACGTTGCCACGAGCACGACGCACAAAACGCTGCGCGGCGCGCGCGGCGGGCTGATCCTTTGCAAAGAAGAGTTTGCAAAAAGGATCGACAAGGCGGTTTTCCCCGGCATGCAGGGCGGGCCGCTGATGCACGTCATCGCGGCGAAAGCCGTCTGCTTCCACGAGGCGATGCAGCCGGAGTTCAAAGTCTATCAGCACCAGATCGTGCTCAACGCCGCCGCGCTTTGCGATACGCTGCAGAAAAACGGGCTGCGCATCGTGTCCGGCGGCACGGACAACCACCTGATGCTGGTCGATCTGCGCGAAATCGGCGACATTACGGGCCTGCAATTGCAGGTCATGCTCGACAAAGCGAACATCACCGCCAACAAGAACGCCATCCCGTTCGACACGCGCAACAAGCTGGAGACCAGCGGCATGCGCTTTGGCACGCCCGCGGTCACCACGCGCGGCATGAAGGAGCCGGAGATGGTGGAAATCGGCAACATGATCGCCCGCGTCGTAAAAGAACGCGAGGCCGCCGTGCCGGAAGTCAAGCAGCAGGTTCTAGAGCTTTGCAAACGGTTTCCGCTGTACGAATAAACGATTCAACTACATAAAAGGAGCGGATGGACCGCTCCTTTTTGCATGCCGTGCGCTTTCGCTCGGTTATACCCGGACCATCACCTGATCGATCGCAGGTTTCATATGCATGGTGCCACCCGCCTGACCGACGATTTTCAACAGCTGTTCGCGGTTTTTCGGGACGCTTCCGGCCAGAAGGGTGACGGGCGTGTTCTGAAACGCTCCGGCGTAAAGCGGCGTGGACGGGCCGACGATTGCGACCTGACGCGCACCGTTACAGTATGCAAGCACGTCGTCGATCGTGTGGTTGATGATGCTGGTCGCGGTGACGACCACAACGTCGCATTTCGGCAGATAATCCGGGATCGCCTCTTCGGGATACAGGTCCGGCCCTTTCGTAAGGTTCAGCTCGAACACATAGATGTGCTCCGTCATTTTTTTGACCGCGGCGATGATCGGCTTGAATTCGCCGACCATGCCGAACGTATCGTCCGGCGTGATCTGGAGCGCTTCGATCACGTTTCCGCTGTCGCGGGAACCGTCGGGTGAATTGAGCACGGCGTTGACCGCAGCGAGCCCGACCGAAGCGCGAAGGAGGTTCTTTTCCGCGAGCAGCGGGACGAGCTCCGAAACCGGCTTTCCCGTCATGTGGCCCGCCTCGCCCATGAGGTGGCAGCCGCAGGCGGAGCCGCCCTGGAACGTGTATGCCAGCCCGCCGGAACCGTTGTCCAGAAAAACGGCGGTGTAACGAAGGCCAATTCGGATATCGGCCACGGTATGGTTTCCCGCGAGCGCAAGCGCCCGCTCGATCAATGCTTCATAAATCATGATTTGCCCCTTTGAATGGATTCGTTATTCTCATTATAGGAGGA
>CAYUUB010000156.1:0-5550 GCA_964447725.1 uncultured Oscillospiraceae bacterium | reverse complement strand
CCGCCGTCGATGCGGCAGCCGAGCTCCCAGCCGCCCTCGACGCAGTTGTTGACGTATCCCCTGCGGCAAAAGTAACATTCGCCGCAAAAGCTTTCCACATTGACCGCCACGCGGTCGCCGACCGAAACCGTCTTCACGCCGGGTCCGGTTTCAACGATCTCGCCGACGAACTCATGTCCGAGGACCACGCCCGTCCTCGCGCGCGGGACCGCGCCGTTTCGGATATGCAGATCGCTCGAACAGATCGACGCGCGCATTACCCTGACGATCGCGTCCCTCGGCTCCAATATCTTCGGCATGGGCACGTCGCTCAGCCGCACGCACCCTTGCTTTTCATAAACCACTGCCTTCATCAATCCGTGTCTGTCCTTTCAAAATTCGTTTGTCAACCAAGCGGTCAAAACGTTTTTGCCAGCCGTTTCGCACGTTCTATCGCGCGTTCCAGAATCGTTTCCGGCGGTTCCAACAAAAGATCGAGCCCGTCCGCGGCGATGGATTCAAACGCCGGGATGCCGAAAAATTTCGCCATATCGCCCAGATATTTCGTCCCGTTGTCCATCGGCGAACCTTCCAACGCGCCGCCGCGGGTGGTCAGAAACAGCATCTTTTTCGCCTTGCAAACTCCGAAACACCCGTTTTGCTCGTCACAGTCGAACGTAATTCCCTGCACGCTGATATTTTCGATATACACCTTTAACAGTGCCGGAAAGCTTAAATCCCAAAATGGCGCGGCGATCACGACCCGGTCGGCATTTTTAAACTGATGCGCATACCGGAAACGCGGGTGGTCCAGTTCTCCCGTTTCCAGCAGCCGTTCCCGCTGCCAGAAAAAACCGTCTCGAAACGGCACGAGCGGTTCGTCCGTCAAAACAAGCCGGTCGAGCTTCGTTTCGTCCCGTTTTTCAAGTTCCGCCAGGAACGCTTCCGCAAGTTTTCTCGTTCGCGACTGCCCGCCGCGGATGCAGCAATCGATATAAAGGACGTTCGTCATCGCCAGCCGCCCCATTCGCCGAGTTCACCCAGCGCGCCGGAGCGCACCGCATCCAGCACACGCGCTTTCGACGGCACGGAGTCCGCCGCGCCCATCGACTGCACGCAGATCGACGAAGCGGCCGTCGCAAGCTGCAAAGCGTCCCTTACGCTCGCGCCGTCGAGTATTTCGTTAAGGAAATAGCCGCAGAACGTATCGCCCGCGGCGGTCGAATCCACGACCTTGACCGAATAAATCCCGCAGCGCTCGATTTTCCCGTTATGGGAGCAGACCGCGCCGCGTTTGCCAAGCGTGAGCAGCACGCTCATGTTCGGATACTTCGCCTGAAGCGTGGGAAGGATATCTTCTTCGCGGCTGCACTTTGCAATCGCCGCGCCTTCCACCTCGTTGACGATCAGCCAGTCCAGCAATTCCAGCGGGTAAGAAAACACTTTGTCGTTCATCGGCGCGGCGTTGAGCGCAACCTTCATGCCTTTTTGATACGCGAGCCCGATAACGGTCCCGACCAGATTCGTCTCGTTTTGCAGGAGGACGAGCCCGTCGCTTCCGATCGCGTCCAGCACGCGGTCGATATAGCTCTCGGTCAGTTCCTGATTTGTTCCGCCGTGCAGCAAAATGCAGTTCTGCCCGGCGTCGTTCACCTGAATGATCGCATGGCCGGAAACGCCGTCCGAGCGCTCCGTCAGCGAACAGTCGACGCCGCTTTCGATCAGCTTGTCGTACAGCATTCCGCCGTCGGAACCGATCAGCCCCGCATGGCGGACCGCCGCGCCCGCGCGCGCCGCCGCAATCGACTGGTTGAGCCCTTTGCCGCCGCAGTGGTCCTCCATGGAGAGGCTGGACTTCGTTTCGCCCGGCTGGACGAATGCGTCCACGCGGTACACATGGTCGATATTCAGGGAACCGAAATTTAAAATGTTTGCCAAAGAGGAGCACCCCGTTTCGTTGATTTTTCATATCGGTATGGTATGATGGATTCATACCGGTCCGTTACATAGATTTTAACACAAGGAGCGAATTTTCGTATGCCACAATTGCAACCGCATATCCGTCTTGAGAACAATCACGGCGCAGTCTGCGCGCTGCTTCCGGGCGACCCGGCCCGGCTGGACCGCATTAAGCCGTTTTTAGCCGACGCAAGGGAGCTTGCCTACAATCGCGAATACCGCAGTCTCGTCGGTTCCTATAAAGGGATCGAAGTGCTCGCCGTATCCACCGGCATCGGCGGCGCGTCCGCGGGCATCGCGGTGGAAGAGCTGCACAATCTCGGCGTGGAAAACATGATCCGCATCGGCAGCTGCGGTGCGCTCCAGCCGGAAGTACGTTTAGGCGACCTCATTCTCGTATCCGGCGCCGTTCGCGACGACGGAACGAGCAAAACCTATATCGACCCGATCTTTCCCGCCGTGCCGGACACGCAGTTGCTCTTTGCCTGCGTCGCCGCTGCAAAGGACAGCGGCTTTGCCTTCCACACCGGCGTTGCGCGCAGTCACGACAGCTTTTACACCGACCGCGAAGACGAAATCGACGCGTACTGGTCGGAGCGCGGCGTGCTCGGCTGCGACATGGAAACGGCCGCCCTGTACACGATCGGCCACCTGCGGCGTATAAAATGCATGAGCATCCTCAACAACGTCGTGGCCTACCGGACGGACACGCTGGATGCCATCGGCTCGTATGTGGACGGAGAATCCGCCGCCATGAAGGGCGAGGAACACGAAATACTGACCGCGCTGGAAGCGTTCGTCCGCATCGAATAGGAAACTTTCCTGTCTGCAAACGAAAAACAGCGGCTTTTGCGCTTTGCATCAGCCGCTGTTTTTTTGTTTATGCGCCGTAGTGTTTCATCAGCTCGAACACGCGGTTTTTAAACGCTTCCCGATCGACGCCGGTGACGATATATGCGTTGTGCTCCATCTGCTTGTCGCTGTAGAGGTCGGTCACGGTCTTGCCGCGCGTAACGCTGCCCTTGGTCTCCACACGGATGCCGACATGCTTCGTCGTAAAATACGAGTCGTTGTCCGCATACAGCAGCGTGACCGGGTCGTGCATGCACATGCCCGGCAGATCGAACCCCTGCGAATACTTCAAAACGCCCTGCACGACGTCGCGCGCGAACTTCGCCTGTTTCGAACCGAGCGCGCCGAGTTCGTCCAGCTCCTCCGCCGTCAGATAGGCCGGAACGGTCACGTCCAGCCCGCACATATAGACCGGCGCGCCGCACGTGAACACGATGTCCGCCGCCTCGGGGTCGACATAGATGTTGAACTCCGCGCACGGCGTCACGTTGCCGCCGACCGCCGCGCCGCCCATGATGACGATGCGTTTGATAAGATCGGGCAGGTCCTTATACTTGACGAACGCGAGGCCGAGGTTCGTCAGCGGCCCGATGGCCACGACGGTCAGCTCGCCTTTATAACGTTTTGCGGTTTCGTAGATCGCGTCCCACGCGGGCATGCTTTCCGGTCCGCGCTTCGGCAGCGGCACGTCCAGCCCGCCGAGGCCGTTTTTGCCGTGCACATAGTATGCGGTGGTCGGTTCGCACATCATCGGCTTCGCCGCGCCGCGATAGACCGGCACGTGTTCCATACCGGCCAGTTCAAGAACGCGCAGCGCATTGACGGTCGTTTTTTCGATCTCAACGTTGCCGGCGACGCTCGTCACCGCGACAAGTTCCAGATTGTCCAGGTGTTTCGAGAGCAGGATCGCGATCGCGTCGTCCACGCCGGTATCGCAGTCCAGCAGAAACGGTTGTTTGGCCATACCGTCACGCCCCCTTTCCATAGGTTGCCGCCGCCTCTGCAAGCAGGTCGACAAACCCCTGTCGGTCGATGTCCATGATGCAGCGCACGTTGGCCGGTTGGTTGAGCGAGCCGTACGGATCGCCGATCGTCGCGCCGCGGCAATAATCGCCCATCGTCTCGATCTGCACATACATTTCGTGGAAAGTCATGATCTCCGGCTGAATCAGCGCCGCGACCGCGACCGCGTCGTGCACGGGCGCGCCCGCGTAACCGAGGCTCCTGTGGAATCCGTAAAAGAAATCCAGCCATTCGGCAACCACCGTGGCCACGGGATTGCCGAGCGAGCGGATGCGCTCGAAATCTTCGGGGAAGACGAGCGCCTTTTCCGTTACGTCGAGCCCCGCCATGGTGATCGGCAGGCCACTTTTGAACACGATGTCCGCCGCTTCCGGGTCGACGAGGATGTTGAACTCCGCCGCCGGCGTCCAGTTGCCGTACTGAATGCCGCCGCCCATCATATAGATATGCCGGATCTTCTTTTTCAGATGCGGATACAACAGCAGCAGCGCCGCGACGTTGGTCATAGGCCCTGTCGGGATCAGCACGACCGGTTCGTCGCTTTTTTCAAGGACGTCCGCCATCAGAGCGCAGGCATCCTGCGAGACAGGCTGATTTTTCGGTTCCGGCAACGCGGGGCCGTCCAGCCCGGACTGGCCGTGCACGGTCGGCGCAATGATCGGGTCGGCGACGAGCGGTTTTACCCGTCCGGCCGCAAGCGGGACGTCCAGGCCGATCAACGTCATGATGCGCCCCGCGTTATAGGTTGTTTTCTGAATCGTCTGGTTGCCGCAAACCGAGGTCACCGCCTTGATATCGAGCAAGGGGCTGGCATTTGCCAGCACCCAAGCAATCGCATCGTCATGACCCGGGTCTCCGTCCAGAACGACCGGGATTCGTTTCTTCATTTCTGCACCTCGGACTGCGCCTTTTGGACTTTAATCTTTTTGACTTTTTTCAACGTGCTCGCGGCATATACGACCAGGCCGAGTATGGTCACGACATATGGAATCAGCGAAACGAGATAGCTCGAAACGCCCTGCAGTCCGCTGACCTTTGTGCGCAGCGCCTGCGCCAGGCCGAACAAGAGCGAACTCAGCATGGTGCCCACCGGCTCGCAGCGTCCCATGGCCTCCGCAGCCAGCGCGATGAAGCCGCGCCCTGCAACCATGCCGGAATTCCAGCCCTGCGAGTAATACATGGACATAAACGCGCCGCCAAGCCCGGCCAGCGCGCCGGAGATGGAGATTGCGATATACTTCATCTTCAAAACGCTTACGCCGACGCTGGACGCCGCATTCGGGTTTTCGCCGACGGCGCGGATATTCAGCCCCACCGGCGTCCGATACAACAGCAGCCAGATGAGGTACACTGCGATAAACGCGACATACGTGAGCACCGAATGGCCGGAAAGGATCTCCCCGACCACCGGGATATCCTTGATCAGCGGAATGTTGACCGTCGGGATCAGGATGTTCGGGCTGACCAGCGCGCCGGTATTACCGCGCATGCCGGTAAACATGTAGAGCAGGAAGATCGTTCCGCCCGAGCCCATCATGTTGACCGCGATACCGGCGAGGATGATGTCCGTTTTGAGCTTGAGGGAGAAGAAGCCCATCATCAGGCCGAGCAATATGCCGACGACCAGCGCGCCGATCACGCCGACCAGCCAGCTCTGCGTCCAGTAGCTGAACAGCACCCCAAACAGCGCGGAGATCATCATGATGCCTTCCAGGCCGATGTTGATCACGCCCGCCT
>CAYUUB010000155.1:0-5575 GCA_964447725.1 uncultured Oscillospiraceae bacterium | reverse complement strand
CGCACAGCGGCGCGGTCCTGCGGCACTGCCAGACGATGGCGTTGTATACCGGCTGTCCGGTCGCCTTGTCCCAGACGATGGTCGTTTCCCTCTGGTTTGTGATGCCGACGGCGGCGATATCGCCGGGCTGAACGTTCGAACGCCTGAGCACATCCGCCGCAGCCTGCTTCTGCGTCTCCAGAATATCGAACGGATCGTGTTCGACATACCCGTCGCCCGGATAAATCTGGCGGAATTCATACTGTGCGCTGCTGATGATCTTTCCGTTGAAGTCGAATAAAATCGCTCTGGAACTGGTTGTGCCCTGATCGAGGGCAAGGAGGTATTTGGACATGCTCGTTACATCCTTTCGGTCCGGTTTTTTGGTGTCTGAATGGATTCGATGTGCATTTTGCTTCGATCTTTCCATATATTATGGCACAATGGCATTGGTTCATCAACTCGTGCCGGTCATTTTTCGGCGCGTATTTTCATCTTCGCCTGCGGCGTTTTTTCTAAAAAGTCCGTATCGCGCTCTTCTTTTTCGTGCATCCGCGCGCGAAATCGTCTAATATAGATAGCATGAGAGAGATCGACAGGCAACAAGCGGCGCTGCCCGACGGGTTCGTGCCGAACAAGGCACTGGGGCAGAATTTCCTGACCCGGCAAAGCGTCGTCCGCGCAATTGTCGACGCGGTTGAAATCGACGAAAAAACCGTGCTGGAAATCGGTCCCGGCACAGGCGCGCTGACGGCGGAGCTGGTCCCGCGCGCGCAAAGGCTGATTGCGGTTGAAAAGGACGGACGGCTCGCCGGTCTGCTGAAAGAACGTTTCGGCGACGCGCTTACGGTCGTCCACGCGGATTTTCTGGATGCGGACGTGCCGGCGCTGACCGGGAATACCGCTTGGCACGCCGTGGGGAACCTGCCGTATTATGCAACCACGCCGATCGTGCTCCGCCTGCTTTCGCTTCTGCCGGAATCCATGACGCTGATGGTGCAGTCCGAGGCGGCGGAGCGGTTTTACGCCGCCCCGACGGAGCGCGTCTACGGGCCGCTCGCCGTTGTGTCGCAGTGCTTTTACCGGACGAAAACCGTTCTCAATGTTCCGCGCGAATGCTTTTCACCGCAGCCGGACGTCGATTCGGTCGTGGTGCGCCTGACAAAATTAATGGAATCGGACGAAAATGCGGTCGCATTTTTGAAGTTTGTGAAACAAGCGTTTTCCATGCGCCGCAAGACGCTGTATAATAACCTAAAGAAAGATCCGCGCCTGAACGACGCGCTGGCTTCACTTGGCTTTCGTTCGGACGTCCGCGCGGAGGCCGTACCGCCGCAGGCGCTGCTGCGCCTTTATCAAACATTAAAATAACGGAGGACGTTTTACATGTCGAAACTGACTTATTTTTATCTGCCGAACTGCCCGCACTGCAAGATTGCAAACCGCTGCATCGACGAGCTTTGCGCCGAGGACAGCCGCTATGCGGGCGTTGAGATCGAACGCATCGACGAGTCGGCGCACAAGGCGCTGGCCGCGAAATACGACTACTGGTTTGTGCCCTGCTTCTACATCGGGCAGGAAAAGCTTCATGAAGGACATGCGGAAAAATCGGACGTAAAGGCCGTTTTGGACCGCGCACTGAAAGGCTGAAGGGCCTGGGATCCAATCGTCCGAAGAGGCGCGACGGCATCTTAAAATCTCAATTTCTATCCTATGAAGGGGGCGTTCACCGTTGACACTAATCTGGATCATCGTCGGCATTCTTGCGCTTTTACTCGCCGCCGTTATTTTTGTTGCATGGGCGCTTTCGAGCATGATCGTGCACCCGAAAGTCTGGGATTATTACAAATGCGTCGACGAAGAGGTCAGCCGCGGGAACTTCACGCGGGAGTGGTTCGACGGGGAATGCAAACTGGAAGAATTTTATCTTCCGTCGCAGTATGGCTACCGCCTGCATTGCGCGTTGTGGCCGCATAAGCAGGGCGCCTGCTTTGAGGACGGGAAAGCGCGCGTCGCCGTCATCGTCCACGGATACACCTATTGCCTGATCGGCAGCCTGAAATACGCCGCCATTCTGCACGAACTGGGGTTCGACTGCGTGCTTTACGACCACCGCAACCACGGACTGTCCGACAAGGCGCCGACCACGATGGGGTATTATGAATCCAGAGACCTTTCCACCGTTTGCGACTGGGCGCGCGAGCGTTTCGGGAGCGATTGTGTGCTCGGCACGCACGGCGAGTCGATGGGCGCGGCAACGGTCATGCTGCACGCTTCGCAGTATCCCGGGCTTGCGTTCGTAATCGAAGACTGCGGGTACAGCGATTTGCGCGCGCAACTGAAGCACAACGTCAAGCAGATGTACCATCTGCCGTATTCGCCGTTCGTTCCGCTGGCAAGCCTGCTTTCCAGGCTGCGCGGCGGCGTGTACTTCCGCAACGTCGTCCCCGTGGAATCCGTCGCCAAGTGCGACACGTTGCCGATGTTGTTTATCCACGGCGAAAAGGACGATTTTGTACCCTTCCCGATGGTTCACGAGGTTTATTCGGCAAAGCCGGGGAAAAAACAGATTAAAACTTTCCCAAACGCAAAGCATGCGGAAAGCTTCACGTCGGACCCGCAGGAATACCGCGCATGCGTTTCTGCGTTTTTGCTTGACGCCGGTGTGATTCGCGCCTGAAACCCGGCGGGGTTCCCACCCGGCCGCTCGATTGGTTTTACCCGCTTGCAATGGCTCTATGACACTGATATGATGATTGTAATATGGAGGAAAAAGCTATGAAAAACCCGTTCCAAAAAGCCATGTTCATTAGCTCGATCGTATACATTTTTCTAGGGCTGCTGCTCATTCTCTGGCCGGATCAGGCGCGCCGGATCGTATGCTACCTGCTCGGCGCGGCCGCGCTGGCGTATGGCGTGTATCGCATTATCGATTATTTTGCACGCAAGCAGGATTCCGGCAGCGTGCAAGTCGGCGTGGCGCTGGGAATCGCCCTTGCCGTCATCGGTTTGTTTCTGCTGTTTAAAGCAGATGCGGTCGTTGCGGCGCTCGCCGCGATCATCGGCGTGGCGATCATCATCGACAGCATCATGCGGCTTCAGATTTCGCTCAATCTCCGCCGTTTCAGCGGCGGCGGCTGGTTACCGTTGTTCATCACCGCGCTTGTCACGCTGATCTTCGGCATCCTGCTTCTGTTCAACCCGTTCGGCGCCGTTCGGGTCGCCACCATTGTCGCGGGCGTATGCCTGGTCGTCGACGGCGCGTTCACGCTCTGGAGTTTGCTGCAGACCAAGAAAGTAAAACAGCAGCGCACCGTCGTATTGAAGTAATGTCTGACACTGCACGTAACGGACGCCGCGAGGTTCCCTCGCGGCGTCCGTTTTCTATTTTGATAGAACCGGCGGCGTCCGGCGGAACTAGATTTCATCCATGCCAAACAGGTATCCCTGTGGCCGCATGCCGCTTTCGTAAATACACGCGCAGTTACGGCCGCCATCCTTCGCGGTGTAAAGCGCTACGTCGGACCTGAAATACAGTTCGTCGAATGTTTTCCCGTCCATAGGGCAGCATGCCGCCCCGAAGCTGCAGGAAATTACGATATCGCTGCTTACACGCTGATAGATCTGCTCGCGCAGGTATGTCAGTTTTGCTAAAAGCACGTCCTTATCGGCTACATTCTGCAACAGCAGCAGAAATTCGTCGCCGCCCATCCTGGCGACAAGGTCGCCGGAGCGGACGGAAGAATGCAGCGTGTCTGCGATCCGCATCAAAACGCGGTCGCCGTACGCATGGCCGAAACGATCGTTGACCTGTTTAAAGTTGTCGACGTCCGCCATAACAAACGCGCAGACACTCCCTTCCGTCATTTTGGAGCAAATCCACTCGGCCCCTTCGATAAAAGCTTTCCGGTTCAGTACGCCCGTCAGCGGGTCGGAGCGAAGCCGGTCCTGCAGGCATTGCTCCTCCTTTTTCCTCGAGTCGATATCCTGAAACAGCAGAAACGCGCGAATATCAGGCGAATATGGGTCGGGCAGCATCTGTATGCTGACGCGCACCCAGCCGTATGAACCGTTTTCATGCCGATGCCGGTATTCCAGGTCGGGAATCTGCATATTTCCGAAATAAGCGGTCAGCAGTCTTGCGCGCGATATAAGGCTTTTCATCTTTGGCCGGTCGGCGGCATGAACCCATTCGTTTATGAAATAACCTGCAATAGCCTCCATCGTCGGGTCCGCCATGTCCGGAAGCGGCCCGGCCAGCTCGCCCCTCCTGTGTTCGAACCTGTTGCGCGTCAGGTTGAATTCCAGATACATCATCTTGTTTTGGGGCATGAAGGCATACGTTTGCGCCCATTTTTTATAGGCGAGTTCCCGTTCATACTGCTCGGAAACATTCCGCAGCAAAATGATCGCCTGCGACGGCGCGCCGTCGCGATCGAACAGAATGGAATAGCAGACGCGGTACCAGTCGTAACCGTTTTTTTGCGTTTGCAGGTTCATCTGCAGCACGATGCTTCCGGTCGGCTCCGTCCCGCTGGACATCGTCTGAAGCAGCCGCAGGAACGCGACCCGGCTGTCGCTCCTTATAAACCCGTTTTCCATGATAAGGTTCGGTAAATTCCGGATTTCGTCCCGGCCGTACTGTTCGGCGGCTTCCTCAGAAAGATATGCCGTTTCTTTAGAAATGTCATACCGAAAGACTATTTTACCGCTGTGTCGCACCGCAATCCGGAATTCCTCTTCCATGATGCGCGCCTGTTCCTCAGCTTCCTTGCGTGCGGTTATGTCCTCGAACACGCAGACGAGGATCGCTTCTTTCCAAACGACGCGCCGCATGCGGACCAACGTCCATAGCTGGCGACCGTCGCGCCCGCACTGCCGAATTTCTACGGACGCAGCCGGCGCATCGCCGGACGCAACGCGTTCGGCTTCCCGCGCGGCACATGCGGCGTCCTTCGGCGCGACGCGTACCAATATGCCGAGCAGTCCGTCTGAAGGGAACTCCGCTTCCGGCATATCGCCAAACAAATCGAAAAAAGCCCGGTTTGCAAACAACAACGAATGGTTTCCGTCCGTGCGCGCGGCACAAATCGCGCACGGCGTTTCCATCAGCAGCTTTTGGCTCAATTGTTCCGTCTGTTCGGGCGCGTTTTTTGCAATCATTTGTTAGGATTTCTCCAGCCTGATGAATTGACAAATTCGTTTTGAAAAGCGGCTGTTTTTCAGCCGCCTTATTAGAAACAATATACAAACACATCTAGTGTAGAGTATACTATAAATTGTTTCAGCTGCATAGTTTTTTTTCAAACCGAACATCGAATTTTCATATTTGAAACGCCGGTTTGTACGGCGCTTCGCCATGCCGTCGCGCTAGGGCGCGGTGGTCCCTGCTTGGGGAGCCACCGCTCCGTTCGTGTCTGCAGCATCCGGCGCCGTTCTTATTTCACCGTCAATTCCGCTTTGTTCGTCGACAAAACCGGGATAAAAATTACTTTTTGCCAAAAGTATGATACAAATTGTTCCAAATCCCTTGAAACGTCCGGCCGGTATGGCATATAATTTTTACAGCACTTCGAATCCGCAATTCAATCTAAGG
>CAYUUB010000154.1:0-5591 GCA_964447725.1 uncultured Oscillospiraceae bacterium | reverse complement strand
CAGGAGAAGATCAGCCCGCCCATGCAGCCGGACGACTGGATGTCGCCCATCATGGAGACGAGCATTTCGCCCTGCGCGGACTCCTCAACATGCCCCTGGTCGAAGCCCGAAATCTGATTTTCGTGCGTCCTCCCGCGTGAAGTCGGTATGCCGAACTCCGCGACCAGCACCGGCATGGTGTGGTAGGCGTTCAGGGCGTCGAGGTAGGCAAGGTACGTGTCCGGGTTTTCTTCGTCGATATATTCCAGCTCATAGCTCATCATATCGGGATAATACGGATAGACGTGGTACGACGCAAAGAAGCCGCATTCGTACGCGTCCGTCGCTTTGATGTGTTCGACGTCCACGCTGACCGCGTCCTCCATGTCCGGGTTCGGCTCGCCGGGATGGCTGAGCGGGTCGGTCGTGATCCAGTTCGTGACGGCGACCGGCCGCTGAACCCCGTAACGCTCCGTTTCATACGAGATCATGAGCTCCTGCGCTTCGGCGAGGAACACCTCGAACGGGGATGCGTTTTCGGTATAGACGTATTCGCCGGAAAACGACGTTTTCTCCGGGTTTTTCTCGTTCGTTCCGATGACGAAGTCCGCGCTGAATTCGATGCCCGGCAGATAGCCGATCACATACGCGGACACGTCGCTCGTATACGTCCCGCCCGCGTTGCCGGGCAGTTTTTCGATCTCCGCGTTGCCGTGGACGATGTCGATCACATTCCGTATGTCCCTGTGGAAGATCTCCTCCAGCTCGCCGTCGTTGCAGTATGCGTCCGAATATTCGGCGATGAGGTCTTCGTTCATGTAGACGCCCTGCAGCAGGTACAGCGGCTCGTTTGCGGACTCGTTATATTCCAGCAGCGCGTCGTAAAAGCAAGGCATCTGCGCGACGTACACGCGGATCGTGTTTGCGTTCATCTCGCCGATCCATTGGAACCAGCGCAGGTAGTCCGACTCTTCAATGCCGAATTCGCCAGGCCAGTAACCGGGCTTCGCCGCGCCGATATTCACGCCCTTGATGAAAAACGGCTCGTATTCGCCCGCCTCGTTCCGCATGAGGAAGGATTTTCCCTCTACGAGCGTCAGCGGTTCGGCGGGCGCCGGCGTGGACGTGGGCGCGGCCGTTGCGGCCGGCTCCGGCGTATTCGTCGCAGCGGGCGCTGCGCTCGGCTCCGGTCCCTCCGTTTTTTCGCACGCAAACAGAGCCGCAAACAGCAGCAGCAACACGATCAGAAAAAAAATTTTTCCGGTTTTTAAGGGGATTCGCCCGCTCCCTCGCCCGTCGGCAGTTTTCAAATGTATGACCCTGTCTTTCCGTTTGGGATTGAACAACTGAATCTGTAAATAGTATACGATGTGCGAGCGCGTACGGTCAACCGGATTATGCCCGCGCCGTGCGCCTCAAAATCCGCTGTGTATCACCAGCTCAATATTCGGATTCTCGCCCGTCATCGCGGACAGCACGGTGATCAGCCGCGCGCCGTAGTCGCCAAGCGCCTGTTTCATCCGTCCGGCATGGCGCAGCAAAACGACCGTCGGCTCGTTGATTTCGCCGAGACAGTCGCAGAGCGCGTCGAGATTGCCGCCGTACCAGTCCGGCAGCTTCAGCCGCCGCCTGATATGCGCGTGCGCGTGCGCGCGCGTGTCCATACGCTTTCCGTTTAAAATCACTTTCCGTTTTTTCGGCATGCTATCGTACCTTTTTGTAGCGGGCGAACGTCACGGCGTGCCGTACAGCAGCGTGAACGATTCGTAGTGATCGTCCGTATAATAGATCAGCCCGTCGCTGGAAAAAACGATCCGTTTTGCGCCGCGGTCGCTTGCGTGCAGGGTGTCCACATCGCACTCGTAATAGTCCCGCCCGCTCGCCTCCGGAAGCAACCCTTCGTAGTTGCCGAAGCGGTCGCCGCCGATGCACATGCCGTACGAATAGTCGTCCAGCCCGCCGCCGCTCCAGCCGAGATCGCGCGCGTCGTCCTTCGTAATAAAATTCTGCGGCAGCGTTCCGTAGGTGGCGATATAGGCGGCAATATCGTCTTTTGTCGTATACGCGCCGTCTTCGTCAGGCGCCGTTTCGTCCGACGCGGCGTCCGCCTCCGGCTGCGCTTCGTCGGTTTCGGCCTCGGCCGCCGCAGCGTTAGCCTGCTGCGCCTCGTCCAGCGCGACCAGGCAACTCGTCACCTGCGGCTCTTCGGTCTCGATCGTCTCCTGCGCGGTCTGTTCCCTCGCCAGCCAAAGTCCAGCCAGCGCAAGGACGACGATCAGGATGATCGCGAGCGTCCGCTTCTTCATCGTTTCGTCCCCCCGGTGTTATTCAACCATAGTTGCGTGATACAGTTCTGCGTACAAACCGCCGGTTTGCAGCAGCTCCGCGTGCGTGCCGCGCTCGCGGATGCCCTCTTCGTCCAGCACGACGATCTCGTCCGCATGCTGGACCGTGGACAGCCGGTGCGCGATCACAAGCGTCGTGCGTCCGACGGACAGCTCCTCGAACGCATGCTGGATGTCGTGCTCGGTCATGGTGTCCAGCGCGCTGGTCGCTTCGTCGAGGATCAGGATGCGCGGGTTTTTCAGGAACAGCCGCGCAATGGAGACGCGCTGCTTCTGCCCGCCGGAGAGCATCAGCCCGCGCTCGCCGACTTCCGTTTCGTATCCCTCCGGAAACTTCATGATCTCGTCATGGATGTGCGCGTGTTTCGCGGCTTCGATAACCGCGTCGTCGGTCGCGTCGATGCGCCCGTAGCGGATGTTTTCCATCACGCTCCCCGCAAAGAGGAACACGTCCTGCTGGACGATGCCGACGTTGCGGCGGAGCGAGCGCAGCGTCACGTCCCGGATATCCGTGCCGTCGATGGTGATCGAGCCGGAGCGCAGCTCGTAAAACCGCGGGATCAGGTGGCAGAGCGTCGTCTTGCCGCCGCCGGACGGCCCGACCAGCGCAAGCGTCTTTCCCGCCGGGATATCGAGGTTGATATGCCTGAGCACGCAGCGCCCGCCCTCATAGGCGAACGAAACGTCGTGGAAGCGAATGTCGCCCTTCACGTTTTCCAGAGGCTTTGCGTCCGGCGCATCCTTGATGTCCGGTTCGATATCCATGACTTCACAGAAGCGCGTAAAGCCCGCCATGCCGAGGATGTACAGCTCGGCGAACGCCGCGAGCCGCTTGATGGGCTGAACGAACGCCGCGATATACAGCGTGAACGTGACCAGTACGATCGGGTCCAGGCTGCTTTTGTAGATCAGATATCCGCCGACGGCGAGCACGACGAGGTTGAACATCGCCACGAAGAATTCCATGCCGCTGTTGAAGTACGCCATATACTTGTAAAAGCGGTCCTTGGCATGGACGAACTTCGCGTTGCCCTCGTCGAATTTTTCGCGTTCGTGGTCCTCGTTCGTAAAGGCCTTTGCCACGCGCGCGCCGGAAATCGAGGATTCGATGCTCGCGTTGATCTCCGCCACGCGCTGCTTCACGGCAAGCGACGCCTTGCGCATCTGTATGCGGATGCGCATGACGTAATAGACCGCGACCGGCACGATGCACAGCAGTGCGAGCGCCAGCCGCCATTCGATGAACGCCATGCAGATAAACGCGCCGATCAGCGTCGTTCCGGAGATCAGCACGTCCTCCGGCCCGTGGTGCGCAAGCTCCGTAATATCAAACAGGTCGGTCGTCACGCGCGACATCAGCTTGCCGGTGCGCACCTTGTCGTAAAAGCTGAACTGGAGCTCCTGAATATGGGAAAAGATGTCCCTGCGGATGTCGGCTTCCATACGCACGCCGAGCAGGTGGCCCCAATAGTTGATGATGTACAGCAGCAGCGTACGCACGACGTACGCAAGGAACGCGCCCGCGATCAGGTAGACGAACACGCGCACGAGCGTCGAGTCCAGCGCCATTTCCGGCAGAAGCGTCTTGAGGATATACTGCGTCAGCATCGGGTATGCAATGTCGATGACCGCTACAAAAAAAGCGCAGCTCAAATCGAGGATTAAAAGCGACTTGTGCGGTTTATAATATGTAAGAAATCTCTTTACCTTGCTCATGCTCACATCTTAGCAGAACGCCGGCATGGAATCAACCGTCCGCAAGGCCCGCCCGCGGGCCGAATTAGCTGCTCTCAAATAATAAAAGCGCCTGTTTTTCCTTTATCCTCGCGCTTTATTCGTTCGATGCACATGAAAGAATAATTGCTTGTCCATATTTGAAAAATGATCCGGTTTGGAGTACGCTTATTGTCATGGAGCGCGTTTTTCACAACATTCCGCCGGTCTTTTCGCGGGAGAGCGAAATCCTGATCCTCGGCACGATGCCTTCGCCCAAGTCGCGCGAGGCCGCGTTTTATTACGCGCACCCGCAAAACCGCTTCTGGCCGGTGCTCGCGCGCGTCTACGGCGCGCCGCCGCCGGAAACGACGGAAGAAAAAACGGCGCTGGTCCTTTCGCACCGGCTCGCGCTATGGGACGTTTTACAGAGCTGCGATATCCTCGGCGCAAGCGACGCGAGCATCAAAAACCCGGTTGCGAACGATATCGCCGGCCTTCTTGCAAAAACGGACGTTTCCCGCGTGCTCTGCACCGGCGCGACCGCGGCGCGGCTGTATACGAAGCTTGCCGCGCCGGCCACGGGGATTCCCTGCGAAGTCCTGCCGTCGCCAAGCGCCGCCAACGCCCGCATGTCGGTCGGCGAACTGGAAAAAACGTATCGTGCGACGCTGCTGGGGGCGTAGCGTTTCTTCCCGGTTCCGCTGCATAGATCCGCATCGATGTTTATAAATTCATCTTATCCATGTAAAATCCGTCGTTTTCCGGTTGTCTAAATATGAACAATTTGTTATGATAGCATCATGAAAAGTATGCTTGATCGTGTCTTCCTTGCCCTCAAGGGGCTCGATGTCAAATGCAATATACCCCTTTCCACGCTGACCAGCTTTCGCATCGGAGGCCCCGCCGCAATCGTAATACGCCCGCATGGCGCGGAAGATATCCGCCGTACCATACAAGCCTGCAGCCAGTTCGGCTGCCCGTTTTGCGTGCTGGGCAACGGAACGAACATACTTGCGCCGGACGCGGGATATCCGGGCGTCGTCATCCGCATCGACACGCCGCTGACGACCCCGCTGTTCGTCGACACGAACGTGACCTGCGCCGCAGGGACGGCGCTGTCCGTGCTTGCGCGCGAAAGCGTCAACAGCGGGCTGATGGGTATGGAATCGCTCTCCGGCATTCCCGGCACGGTCGGCGGAGCGGTCGCAATGAACGCGGGTGCGTACGGCGCGGAGATCCGCCACATCATCAAAAGCGTCCGCATCCTGCAAAACGGCCGCGTGCTGGACATCGAAACGAAAAAATCCGACTTCGGCAACCGCACAAGCAAGTATTCCGCGCCGGGCGTGATCGTCCTTTCGGCTACGTTTCAGCTTGAGCGGGACGACGGCGGCGCGAAAAAGCGCCTGCTCGACGCGACGCGCCAGCGCAAGGCAAAACAGCCGCTGACCCTGCCGAGCGCGGGCAGCGTCTTCAAGCGCCCCAAGGGCCGTTTCGCGGGCGCGCTCGTCGAAAACTGCGGCCTGAAGGGATATTCCGTCGGCGACGCGC
>CAYUUB010000153.1:0-5601 GCA_964447725.1 uncultured Oscillospiraceae bacterium | reverse complement strand
TGCCCATGTTCGCCGCATAATACGGGCCGGACGGGCAGAGGATGATCATAAAGCGATAATGCTTTGCCGGCAGGACGCTGAACGAAACCTCGTCAGAAATGATGAACGGACGGATGTAGAGCGACGTGCCGGGCTTGCTCGGCACCCAGTCGATGTCCGTCTTGACGATCGCCTTGACCGCCGCGACGAAGAGCTCCTCGTCCATGTGCGGCATGCACATGCGGTCGTTGGTGCGGTTGAGCCGCTGCGCGTTCATATACGGCCGGAAAAGCTGGATATGGCCGCCCGCCGTCTTGTACGCCTTCATGCCTTCGAACATCATCTGCGCATAGTGCAAAACGCACGACGCGGGGTCGATGGAGATGTTGCCGTAGGGGATGATGCGGCCGTCGTGCCAGCCCTGCCCCTCGTCGTAGTCCATGACGAACATGTGGTCCGAAAAGTTCTGCCCGAAGACCAGATTGTCTTCGTTCGGCTTCTGTTTTGGGTTGGGATTCTTTGTTACCGGAAATTCATACTTCATGCTGCTACACCTCATATTTTTTAAAGTAAACTTTATCAGTCCAGGTTGTAAAGCGCCGCATGCCGGTCCTGAAACACCGGTATCGTGCCGCGTATTTCTTTTAGCACCGCAAGGTCGGCGTCCGCGGCGATCGTCGTCTCCGTTTCACCCGCTTCCGCAAGGACCGTTCCCCACGGATCGATGATTGCGGAACGTCCGCCAAACTGCGTGCCGAACGCCTCGCCGCAGGAATTGCAGAGCGCGAGGAACATCTGGTTTTCGATTGCGCGCGCCTGCGAAAGCACCGAAAGATGGCCGATCCGTTTGCTTGGCCACTGGGACACGACAAACAGAAGGTCGAGCCCCGGCAGCGCCAGCGTGCGCGCCAGTTCCGGGAAACGGATGTCGTAACAGATGATCAGTGCGCAGTCCGCGCCGTCCAGCCGAAACCGCGCGAGCGAATCGCCCGCCTCAAACGCTTTATCCTCGCCCATCGGCGTGAACAGGTGCGTTTTGTCGTAGCTTGCGACGCAATCTCCCGTACGGTCGAACACAAACGCCGTGTTGTACTGCCGTCCGCCTCTGCGGTTTGCCACGCTTCCGGCGACGATGTTGAGATTCAGCTCCTTCGCCAGCGCGGAAAACACCACCTTCGTGCGCGCCCCGTCCTCGTCCGCAAGCGACGGGTCGATTTTGCCCGGCGCAAAGCCCGTGTTCCATGTCTCCGGCAGCACGACGACGTCCGGCCGTCCGGAACCCGCCGCCTCGCGAATCAATTCTTCCGCGTGCGCAAAGTTTTCGTCCGGCCGCGCCGCGCGCATGTTCATCTGGACACAGGAAATGCGCATAGCCGATTACTCCTTATACGCGCGCCCGAGCGCAAGCGCTTTTTTGTTTGCGTCGAGCAGGTGCGCCTTCTTTGGCGGGACGACCTTGTTCAGCGCCGTTTCCATATGCGCGTTCGCCTCCGGCAGGCACTCGCCGATGAACTTGCCAAGCAGGATCATATTACCAAGTCCGTCGAGCCCCGCGTCGGTCGCCATCTGCGTCGCGGGGAGCGCATACACGCTGACGTCGTTTCGCGTCGGCTTTTCACCGATCAGCGACGAATCCATGACGATCACGCCGCCTTTCTGCACCTTGTCCTGATATTTCTGGAACGAAGGCAGGTTCATGGCGATCAGCACGTCCGGATCGGACACGATGGGCGAGCCGATCGGCGTGTCGCTCAAAATAACGCTGCAATTCGCCGTGCCGCCGCGCATCTCCGGCCCGTAGGACGGAAGCCAGCTGACCTGGCGATCTCCGATCATGCCGATGTAGGAAATGAATTTCCCGATAAACAGGACGCCCTGTCCGCCGAATCCGGCAATCAGTATCCGTGTCGTCTTCTTTTCCATGTTCCTCACGCCTCCTCTCCGCTGCGGTCCTTGTAAACGCCGAGCGGGTAGTACGGGATCATCTTGTCGTCGATCCACTTGAGCGCGTTTTGCGGCGTCATGCCCCAGTTGGTCGGGCAGGAAGAAAGCACCTCGACCAGCGAGAAGCCTTTGCCTTCTATCTGGTTGCGGAACGCCTTTTCGATCACTTTCTTCGCATTTCGAACGTTTTTCACGCTGTTTACGGTCACGCGGGCAAGGTATTCCGGCCCTTCGAGCTGGGAAAGCATCTCGCAGATTTTAACGGGATACCCGCACTGCTTGACGTCGCGCCCGTAAGGCGACGTCTGCGTGACCTGCCCCGGCAGGGAGGTCGGCGCCATTTGGCCGCCGGTCATTCCGTAGATCGCGTTATTGATGAAGATGATCGTGATGTTCTCGTTGCGCGCCGCGGCGTGTACGGTTTCCGCCATGCCGATGGACGCAAGGTCGCCGTCGCCCTGATACGTAAACACGATGTTCTCCGGGTTGGCGCGCTTCAGCCCCGTCGCAACGGCGGGCGCGCGGCCATGTGCGGCCTCGATCATGTCGCACGCAAAATAATTATAGGCAAGCACCGAACAGCCGACGGGCGCAACGCCGATCGCGCTGCCTTCGATGCCGAGTGTGTCGATCGCTTCGGCGACGAGCCGGTGGACGATGCCGTGCGTACAGCCCGGGCAATAATGCGTCGGTACTGCCAGAAGGGAATCGGGTCTTTTCGCTACTATCATTTTGTTTCACCTCCGGCGATTTTCTCGATGCCGGCGAGCACTTGTTCCGGCGACGGGATCATACCGCCAACGCGGTTGATCAGCGTGACCGGCCTCGTCGATTTCATGGCCAGTTCGATATCTTCGATCATCTGCCCCATGGAGAGCTCCACGGAGATGAACGCCTTCGCTTTCTTTGCCGCGTCCGCAATCGCCGCCTTCGGGAACGGCCAGAGTGTGACCGGACGGATCATTCCGGCGCGGATGCCCTTTTCGCGCGCGGCGTCGACGGCGTTCCTGGACACGCGCGACGCGATGCCGAACGCCACGACGCAGATTTCCGCGTCCTCCATCCGATAGGCTTCATACAGCTGCTCGGCCTTTTCAACCAGTTCGTAGCGCTTGAACCGCTCGAAATTCATCCGTTCGAGTTCGTCCGGCTGCAGATACAGCGACGTTATGATGTTATGCTTGCGCTTTTTCTGCGTTCCGGTCAGCGCCCATGGCTTATCGTATGTTTTCTGCGCGCCGATATCCAGCGAGACCGGCTCCATCATCTGCCCGATGGTGCCGTCGGCAAGGATCATCGCCGGCATGGAATACTTGTCCGCTAGGTCGAACCCCTTCACGGTCAGGCTCGCCATCTCCTGCACGGACGCGGGCGCGAGGACGATCACATGAAAGTCGCCGTGCCCGCCGGCGCGCGTCGCCTGCCAGTAGTCCGACTGCGACGGCTGGATGCCGCCGAGCCCCGGGCCGCCGCGCTGGACGTTGACGATGAACGCGGGCAGGTCGCTGCCCGCAAGGTAGGAGATTCCCTCGCTCTTGAGCGCGATGCCCGGGCTCGAAGAGGAAGTCATCACGCGCTTGCCCGCGGCGGACACGCCGTAGACCATGTTGATCGCCGCAATTTCGCTCTCGGCCTGCAGGAACACGCCGCCGATCTTCGGCATGCGTTTTGCCATGTAAGCCGCAATCTCCGTCTGCGGCGTGATCGGGTAACCGAAATAGTGCCGGCATCCCGCCTGAATCGCCGCTTCGGCAATGGCTTCATTGCCTTTCATCAAAACTTTTTCCGCCATGCTGTTCGCCTTACCTTTCCACCGTGATCACGCAGTCGGGGCACATAATCGCGCACGAGCCGCAGCCGATGCATTTGGATTCGTCCGTAACCGTCGCGGGCGAATGCCCCTTCTGATTGATCTGTTCCCTGTCAATCTTCAGAATCTTTACCGGGCATGCGTCCACGCAGAGCCCGCAGCCCTTGCAAAGTTCCGTTTCAAACGTCAGTTTCGCCATGATCGTTCCTTCTACCTCTTTTCCATATATCCATTCTTATCAAAAAGCCCGCGGGCGCGCGCGTCCGCTTCGGCATTTTAAACATCGACCGGTAGCAACTCGTCCAGTTCCCGTTCCAGCGCCGGGTACAGCCTTCTCGCGACGGCCGTGAACCCGACCGGGAGCCCGCTCAAAAGCGAGAACGCTTCCATCGTTTCAATCGTGTCCAGCACGTCCTGCGCAACCGTCTCTTTTCCGAGGTTGCTGTTGTTGACAAGGGACGTAATCCGTATCCCGCAGGCCGCTTCGATTTCATGCAAAACGTCCAGCGCATCCTCCGGCGTCCGCGTCAGCGGGCGAAAGAAGTTCGTGACGAACAGCATCTCGTAATTCTGTTCCGCAAGGATGGACGGCACGTACCGCCCGAGCGCGACCGCACCGCGGTCGTCGCCGCCGACGTCCAGCACCGCATAGGCGCTTTTATCCTCGACCATCCTGTAAAGCTCCGCCGGCAGCGCTGGGATGTCCAGATTGCTGCCTGCAAATTTCGAAGTGATCAGCTCGATGCCGCGCTCTTCCAGCTCCTGCCGGTGGTCCGTCGTCCTGAAATAGGGATTCACAATATCCAGATCCGCGACCACGACCGGTTTCCCGCTCTCGCGCAGGCGCTCGGCAAGGCTTACCGCAAGGCTCGTTTTGCCGCTGCCGTAATGGCCGACCAGTATCGAAACCCGTTTAAAGTCCAACTTTCCTACCTCGCTTTTTTACAGCATCCTGCGGATGATCTTTCCGCTCGTGGTCTTTGGCAACGCGTCCCGGAACTCCACGACGCGCGGATATTTATATGGCGCGGTCCGGGATTTAACGTACTCCTGAATCTCTTTTTTCAGCGTGTCCGTCCCGTCCGTTCCGGTCGTCAGCACGATGCTGGCCTTGATGACCTGTCCGCGGACCTCGTCCGGTGCCGCAGACACGCCGCATTCGAGCACGTACGGAAGTTCCATGAGCACGCTTTCGATCTCAAACGGCCCGATTCGGTAGCCGGAGGACTTGATGACGTCGTCCGCGCGGCCCACATACCAGTAATAGCCGTCCTCGTCGCGCCAGGCGATATCGCCCGTGTGGTAAAGCCCGTCGCGTTTGGCTTCCCGCGTCGCGCCTTCGTCGTTATAATACTCGGCGACAAGCCCGCATGGATCGCCCTTGTCAATCCGCACGACAATCTCGCCGTTGGTGCCGGTTTCAACGCTGTTGCCGTCCGGGTCGACCAGATCGACGTCGTACAACGGAACGGGTTTCCCCATGGATCCGACCTTGTGCGTCCCGCCGCGGAGATTGCCGATCATCAGCGTGGTTTCGCTCTGTCCGAAACCTTCCATAACCTGCAGGCCCGTCGTCTTCTCCATCTGGCGGAACACCTCCGGGTTGAGCGCCTCGCCCGCGATGGTCGCCTGCTTGATGGAGGACAGGTCGTATTTGGAAAGGTCCTCTTTGATCAGCATGCGGTACATCGTCGGCGGCGCGCAGAACGACGTAATGTGGTACTGGCTGAACTTCGGCAGGATATCCGCCGCGTCGAATCGGTCGAAGTCGTAAACGAACACCGCCGCCTCGCAGAGCCACTGACCGTAGAGTTTGCCCCACATGGCCTTCGCCCAGCCGGTATCGGAAATGGTCAGGTGCAGCCCGT
>CAYUUB010000152.1:0-5606 GCA_964447725.1 uncultured Oscillospiraceae bacterium | reverse complement strand
CGGGCCGGAAACGGCAACCTTGGTGATGTCCGCGGGGACTTCGACCGTGCGCCCGACGGAATCGGTAAATTCGACGCTTGTCGGCGCCTCCTCTGCCGCGGTCTCTTCCGCAGCCGGTTCTTCCGTTGCAACCGGCTCTTCCGTGGCGGTCGCTTCCTCGGTTTGCTGCGCGCAGCCAAACATGGAGAACACCATGATTGCCGCAAGCAAAACGACAAATACTTTCTTCATTTTTTCTATCCTCCTGCGTTTTACTCTATTGAATCGGGAATGTCTCCCGTATTCAACGTCACGATGCCGAGCGTCTTGTAGGACGGCAGATAATATGGGTAATGTTCCGAGTCCGTCCGAACCAGCCGGGAGCGGATCTGTTCCAGCAATACCTCTCCGTCGCTTTCTTCGGCATATGTCTTAAAAAACAGCAGCGCATCGTCCAGCGAACGAAACGGCTGCCCCATCTCGATCGGGAACGTCGCAGTTTCATACGGAAGGTTCAATTTGTCCAGTTCCGAAACCGTATGCTGAAACGTATATCCTTTCAGAGGTTTTTCTTCGATGGCAAAGCGGTGGTTTTTCCAGTTTTTTTTGATCAAAACCACCTGGCCGGAGCATTGCGCCTTCGCCGCGCGCAGCGTCTCGCCCACGCGGCCGAAAAAGCAGAACACCATCGCGTCATATGGCGTTTCCGGACGCATGGCGAATAAATCGTCCTGAACCGCGGTGATGTTAAACGCCCTGTGGCGGACGATATTTTGCCGGAGTACGGCCAGCGCTTCGGCGCTGGTGTCCACGGCGGTCACCGATTCACATCCTGTCGAAAGCGCAAGGCTGAGATATCCAAGTCCGCAGCCGGCGTCGCAGACGCGCGCACTCTCCGGCAGGCCACGCAGCACCCGCGCGGCAATCTTTGCGTCGAATCCGCCGTATTCCGCCGCGTCGACGCGGAAGCGAATGGAATCCGGCGTCCAAAGATACATTTCCTAAACCTCCTGTGCCTGTGCTCTGTTCGTCGTCAGGCGAACCCTCAGCCGCAGCGGCCCTCCGTGACCGGAGAAAGCAGCGGCCCGTGTTCCGTTTCGACAATGTTGACTTCCACGCCGTACAGCCTGCGGATCAGCGCCTCGTCCAAAATCTGCGTCGGCTTGCCGAACGCCGCCGTTTCGCCGTCGAGCAGGGCAAGCGCAGCGTCGGCATACCAGATCGCGTGCTGCGGATTGTGCGTGGAGATCAATACCGTGTATCCTTCGTTCGCAAGCGTGCGCACCTGCTTGAGCACCAGCGCCTGATTGCCGTAGTCGAGACTCGAAGTCGGTTCGTCCATCAGCAGCGCACGCGTTTGCTGCGCCAGCGCGCGCGCAATCAGAACCAGTTGCTGCTCGCCGCCGGACAGATGCGAAAAATTCTTTGCGGAGAGATGGCTTACGCCCATGCGCTCCAGCGCGGCATGCGCGGCGTCCATTTCGCGACGTTTCGGCACGGACATGGACGAAACCATATGCGTCGTGCCCATGAGGACCATATCCAGCACCGTGTAGCTGAACGTCTGCCCGTGCGTTTGCGGAATGTACGCAACGCGGTGCGCCAGTTCGCGCGGGGTCAGCGTATGCGCGTCCGCACCGTCGATCAGGATCGACCCGTCGTAGCGATGCTGCAAACCGAGGATGCAGCGAAACAGCGTTGTTTTGCCAACGCCGTTCGGGCCGAGTATGGCAAGCAGTTCGCCCGAACACGCGGAAAACGAAACGTGCCTGAGCACTTCGCGCGTGCAGTATGCAAAACTCAGATCGCACACTTCAATGCTCAAAGCAGTTCCTCCTTTCCATCGTTGCGCCTTATACTCGTCACAGCGTTTTTTCGCGCTTCGATATCAGATAGATGAAGAACGGCGCGCCGATAAACGCGGTGAGTATCCCGATCGGGATTTCAACGGCGAGCAGGTTCCTCGAAACATTGTCCACCAGCAGCAGGAACGTCGCGCCCGCAACCATGGAAGCCGGGAGCAGATACCGATAGTTGCTGCCGACCAGCTTACGGCTCAGGTGCGGGATCACGAGTCCGACCCAGCCGATCATGCCGCTGACGGAAACGCTGGCGGCGGTCACAAGCGTGGCGCAGACAATAACGAAAAACCGCAGGCAGTTCGTGTTAACGCCAAGCGTACGCGCCTCCTCGTCGCCAAGGGTCAAAATATTGACCTGCCAGCGCAGTAAAAACAAAGGAATTAACCCGATCGCCATTGGAGCGACAATAAACCCCACGTCCTTGAGTTTGGAACCGGACAGGCTGCCCATCATCCAATAGGTGATTGCGGGGAGCTGGTTGGTCGGATCGGCGACCAGCTTGATATAGGATGTTCCCGCTTTAAACAGTGATCCGACC
Source organism: uncultured Oscillospiraceae bacterium (assembly GCA_964447725.1). Lineage (GTDB taxonomy): Bacteria > Bacillota > Clostridia > Christensenellales > CAG-138 > UBA7703. The sequence goes on along the minus strand of CAYUUB010000152.1, from coordinate 3,227 downwards.
ATAATACCGGCCAGAATCAGGTTTACGACCCGCAAACCCGGCGCGCGTTGTGCAATTAAAAACACGGCGATCACCGTAATCATGCTGGAAACAAACGCAAACAGCGTGATCATGCGCGTGGAAGCCCCGATGAGGATCGCGAGCGCCGCTCCGAACGCCGCGCCCGACGACGCGCCGAGAATGTCCGGCGCGGCCATTGGATTTTGAAATACGCCCTGATAGGAGGCGCCCGCGGCGGACAGGCAGCAGCCGACGAGGCACGCCATAAGGATGCGCGGCAGGCGGATGTTGATGACGACGGTTTCCATCTCCGCCGTCCAGGTCTGCCGCAGCGGAATCACACGGTTAAAAAGGATCTTGACAACCTCGGACAGCGGCACGCCGTACCGTCCCAGCGTAAACGAAACAAGAAACACGATGATCAGCAGGAAGACCAGCAGAAGTATCACCTGTAGGGGATCCATCGGCGTTTTTCCTTCTCGATTATGCCTGTGCTCTCGCGTTTGCGTCATATCATACAAAATCCTACATCATTATTTATTTCAAAGAATAACGCGTGTTTATTATAATTGTTATCCGCTGAAAAGTCCAGTGTTTTTCAAGAGGCCTAAATTTTATTCTTGTACGGAGTCCGCCTCTTTGTAACATCTTATCCATCATAAGATAATCGAACGCTCCGTGCAAGCGCAGCCGTTTGGTTCCGTAAATTGACATGAGCACGCCGCGCGCGATAAAATAAACGCAACCAACTCACGCATCTTTCCAACATTTATTTGATCGGGAGGTAATCATCCTATGCTTTTTGGCGACGAGTCCTATAAATCTCTGGCCGACCTTGCAAAAGCCGCCGTCCGCGATCCGTCCAATTTCAACTGGACGTTTATCGCCCTGTTTGCTTTTGTGGTCATGCTGTACGTCGACGAAATTTACAAAAAGAACTACAAGGCAATTGCCGCCGCGCTGATGCTTTACAGCGTGCACTGGCTGTACGAAATTGCAAACGCGGTCATCTGCCACTTCTCCGGTTACGCGCTCTGGACGGTTTCGCCGGAAAGCACGACGTTCATCCTGCTCATCGGCGTCAGTTGGGAGCTGTCCATGATGTTCGCGGTCGCGGGCTTCACCTCAAAACTGCTTCCGAAGGACAAGGACATGAAGATTCTCGGCATCAACAACCGCATCGTGTTCGCTATCGGCAGCGCATTGTTCTTCTCGCTTGTGGAAATCTTCCTCGCCTGGACGCCCGCGTTTATCTGGGTATATCCATGGTGGGGTGCGATCCCGGTCTTCATCACGGTCTACATCCCGTTCTTCCTCGCCTCGTACCTGATCTACGACAAGAAGCCGACGACGCAGAAAAAATGGATCGGCTCGCTTGCGTGCGTCAATATCGTCCTGCTCGCGGTACTGATCCCGCTCGGCATCATCTGATCGGATGCGTCGGATTTTCCCGTGTCTTTTTGCAGCCGCGCTGATCGCGCTGGCCGGCTGTGCCGCGGAAGCGCCCGCCGCCGTCTCCCCGACCGGCACGGCGACAGTTGCGGCAACGCTTTCTCCGGAACCGGCTGCAACGCCGGTGTTGGCCGACGTCACGCTCTATCTGCCGGACGCCGAACTGGCCGGCCTGATTGCGGTTTCCGCAAAATCGGAGGATTCGCCGCGCGGCTTGCTTTCCGCGCTGGTCGACGCCGGCGCGCTGCCGGACGTGGATTACGGAAGCAACATTTCGTTCGGCGTTGCAAACGAGACGATTTCCACCGAAGACGGCGAAATTTCCGGCGTGATCCTGCGACTCGACCTCTCGGACGCCTTTGCGCAGGCGGTCCGGCAAGTCGGCGCGCAAAAGGAAGCGCTGCTCCTGCAAAGCCTGGTCAATACGTTTTTAGTCCGTTATCATGCGGACGCAATGATTCTGACCATCGAGGGAACGGTGCTCGAGACCGCCTACGGCAAATATGAGGACCCGATGACGTTCGACGAATTCGTATCGACGGCAAGTAACTGACATGTAACAAAACAGGGGGCGGTGGCAGAACCGCCCCCTGTTTTGTTCCTTTGTTGTTTCGTCATTCCGGCTGCATCAGCTTGCGCATATCGTCCGGTAGTTCCGAACGCAGTTCGATCCGTTTCCCCGTGACGGGATGAACGAGCCGGAGTCCCGCCGAATGCAGCGCGGGCCGCGCGAGTAAATCCGGGGCCGCCTGCCCGTAAAGCCAGTCGCCCGCCAGCGGATAGCCGATCGCCGCCATATGCAGGCGTAGTTGATGCGTGCGGCCGGTGTGCGGGATCAGCTTTAAAAGCGTGAAGCGCTCGTTTGCCGAAATCGTCTCATACTCCGTCAGCGCTGCCGCGCCGTCGTCCCGGACGGCGCGCTTGTAGGTCGATCCTTCAGCCATACCGATCGGAAGGTCGATTTTTCCGTTCGGCGGTTCGACATGTCCGACGGCGACGCCTTCATACGTGCGCGTAAACGCGCTCGAATGCATCACGCGTTTCAGCCGTTCATGGATATATCCGCTTTTTGCGAATACCATCAGCCCGCTCGTGCCGCGGTCCAGCCTGCTGACCGGATGCGGCGTAACGTTGCCGCCCAGATAATAACAGACCGCGTTTTCCAGTGTGCATTCGCTCGGATCGCGCGTCGACTGATGAACGGCGATTCCGGCGGGTTTGTCGATGATGAGCAAATCCTCGTCTTCGTATCGCACGTCGAGCGAAAACGGCATCGGCATGATGTGCCCGTCCGGCCGGTCGCCGATCTCTATCGTCAACTCGTCTCCGGCGGCGGCGCGCGCGGTCACGTAACATTTCTTCCCGTTAAGGAGAATGCCGCTCTCGCGGCGCTTCAGCCGGGAGATGTGCGCGTTCGATGCGCAGAGCTCGTTTTTCAGCAGGCTTTTGACCGTGCGGCCGGCCTGCGCCTCGCCGATATTCAGCGTGAGCGTACGCATGTTTTCGCAAGCTCCTTCCTTCCGCGCGCCCGTTTTTGCAGCGATGGAAACGCATTAAAGCGGGCGTTTGCTATACTTTATCCTGCCAACCGCTTAAAAGAAAGGCATATTCCGCAGAATTTGAAAATTCTTTCATATTCGCCCGGGATTTTATGCCTTTTCGTTTCCAAATTTATCGGGGAATACGATATAATAAACATAAGTAAAGTACGCGCGGTAATATATCTTTCCAAGCAAAGGAGTTTTATTCATGGCTATTGTAAATATTACCAACAG
>CAYUUB010000151.1:0-5611 GCA_964447725.1 uncultured Oscillospiraceae bacterium | reverse complement strand
GTTCGGCGGTCGCGCTGCCGCGCACGACGACGCTCGGCGTACCCATCGCCGCCGCTTCCCGCACGACCATGCCGGACGTATCGTATAAAGAAGGGAAGACGAACAGGTCGGCATTTTCATATAGCCCGTACAGGTACGTTTCGTCCGTGATATGCCCGGTAAACTGCGTGCAGCCGCCTAAACCCAGCTCGCTGACTTTTGATTGGATGGCGTGTGCGTCCGGCCCCTGCCCGGCCAGCACGAGCGTGAACGGCTGGCTGCTGCTTTTCAGCATGGCGCAGCTCTCCAGAATACGCAGGATGTTCTTTTTCCAGTTGATCTGGCCGCAATAGAGCAGGATCGGCGTGTCCGGCAGGTCGAAATAGGCCTTGGCGATTGCGGCGCGTTCCGCGCTGGGCGAGACGTCCGGCGTGCCGTTGGGCATAATAAAGATTTCGCCGTTGTAACCGTAGTCAAACAGCGTTTCGGCGGAGCTTTGGCTTACCGTCCAGACTTCGTCGCAGCGCTGATAGAAGTTTACGATCGAGGCGACGGCGAGGTTGGCCAGCATCTCGGCGCGCGTCAGTTGATAGAAGTCGTCGTAATAACGCGAGTGGAACATGCCGATGACGGGAATGCCGCGGCGGCGTCCGATCCGCTGCGCCTCAAGGCCGGAGACAAACGGGGAGTGCGCATGGATGATGTCCAGGTCGATGCAGCGCATGCGCGCGTCATAGTGCGTGTCCAGCTGCGGGATCCCGGTATTGTACTGGCGCTGGCGCGGAACCTCCATGCTGATGAAATCCACAAGCTCGAAGGGGTATCCGCCGCGATAACCGGTGTCGGCCATCGGCGCAACGACGTAACATTCTTCACCGCGCTTGACGAGCGATATCGCGTAATTGTAGACTACGCGTCCGACACCGTCGACGATCGGTAAAAACGTGTCGCTGAATTGCCCTATTTTCATAGCATTTTTGCCTTTCTCTTGTTGTAATCTACCCGTATCCTGTGCATGGAATGCAAAACGATCGCCCGTTTGAGCGCATGGATATCGTCGGGTGGAACTCGTTCGGACCGCCTGCCGGACACATCCATTCTACCATAATATAAAAAAACATGTTATGATGAAAGCTAAGCTTTATGCCGATTCCGCAGGAAAGGAGCCGTTATGAAACGAGCGTTTGCCGCTTTGCTGATACTTTGCCTGCTTTGCACCGCAGGCTTAAGGACGGCGCTCGCGGAAACGCGCGTTATGGGCGATCTGGACGGCGACGGCTTAAGCGCCGCAAACGACGCGGCGCAGGTGCTGCGCGCTGCGCGCGGCCTGGAAACGCTGGACGCTGCGACCTCCGCCCTTGCGGACGCAACGGGCAACATGGAGGTCGGCGAGGCCGACGCCGTGGCGATATTGCTGTATGCATCCGGCAGGATCGACGCCTTTTCCGACCTCGGCACGCTTTCGAAGGACAGTTTGCTTGGCGAGCGGTATCTCGACCGGTTTTCCTACCGCGGCATCGTTTTGAAAAACGACGACTATTTCAGCAGCGACGTGAGCGTAGCCGTGTCCGAAGAGGCCGAGGACGACTATGTCTGCCACATTGCGGACATCTATGTGCAGAATATCGAAAGCATCCGCACGGCGTTCGGCGGCGGGGAGTTTCTTGCAGGAAAGGACTCGACCCAGCAGATTGCGATTGATAACGGTGCGATTCTGGCGATCAACGGAGACGGATATTCCAGCCAGAAGCTTGGCCCTCTGGTGCGCAACGGCGTTTGGTATCGCGAGACGATCGACCGCGACAGCGATATCTGCGCGCTGCTTCGCGACGGTCGGTTGCTGACTTTTGCGGCGGGAAAAGCGGCGCTCGACACGCTTATCGAGCAGGACGCCTACCAGACGTGGACCGGAGGGGTGCGTTTGCTTGACGACGACGGGCAGCCGCTCGACGCCTTTCATTGCGCTCGCTCGCTCCTCTCGCATGGCGCGCGGACGGTGATCGGGTATTACGAACCGGGGCATTACTGCTTCGTTACGATCGACGGCAAAAAGAACCCGGATTCCTGCGGCGCTACGATTTCCGAAACGGCGGACCTGATGTACCGGCTCGGCTGCGTTGCGGCATACACGCTGTATGGCGGGAATTCGTCGGTGATGGCGACCCAGATGAACATTTTGAATTACAATCCGGACGGAGGAAGGGCGGCGAGCGATATCGTGTATATCAGCGAACCCGTTGCGACAAAAGGCGATCAATGAACAGGCGGAAGATTACTTTGCCAAGCGCCGTTTTGTTTGCGCTCATATTACTATGGTCGTCGGCGAGCGCGCAGGCGGTCTTTACGCCGGTATCCGGCGATTTAAACGTGGACGGCGCGCTGAGCGCGGCGGATGCCGCGGTGATGTTGCGTGCGCTGGAAACCGACGCGCTGTCGATCGAAGAGCGCCCGGACTGCGACTTTACGGAAAACGGCGTGATCGACGACACCGATGTGCGGGTTGCGCTCTTTTATGCGTGCGGCGGCATTGACGATCTTGAAGCGTTCGGCGAACGGGTCTCAAGCGGCCTTTGCGACGAGTCGCTGTTCGATCATTTCTGGTATTCCGGCGTAATAAACGATGGAAACGGGAATTATAAAAGCGAAAACGTCTCCGTTACGGTCACGCAGGGGTATTATCAGGAAGCGGTCTACCACCTTGCGGACATCTACATCCAGGACATCGATTGTTTTGTCAACGTGTTTTCAAGCGACGAGTATAAGGGCCGGTCCGAAACGATGGAGAGTCTGTTCGACGGCACGGAAAACGCAATCGTCGCGATCAACGGGGATTTCTATGCGCTGCATGAGCGTGGGCCGATCGTGCGCGACGGCGTGATTTATTCCGCCAGGATATCGCGCGATCTCGATATCGGCTTGCTGCTGACCAGCGGCGAGCTGCTGACTTACCGCTACCGTTTGCTGACCAAGGATGTGTTCGCAGGGCTGGACGTATATCAAAGCTGGGTGTTCGGCCCGGCGCTGCTGGACGACGAGGGACATTCGAAAACGAAGTTCTGCAGTGCGGTCACGCCGAAAAACCCGCGTTCCGTGCTGGGATATTACGAGCCGGGTCACTATGTGTTCCTGGCTGTGGACGGACGTTCGACGGAATCGCGGGGGCTGACCATGAAGGACCTTTCGCAGCTTTGCGAAGACCTCGGCCTTGCAAGCGCCTATAACCTTGACGGCGGGCAGTCGAGCGTTATGCAGGCGGAAAGCGGCGCGATCAACGTTCCCTATGCGGGCGGCCGCCCGGTCAGCGACGCGCTGGTGATCTGCGAACTGGAGGAAGCCCGGCTGAAGGACGTGCTGGACCTTGCGATCGAACCGCAGGAATAGAGAAGGTCTTTCGGGACGCCCCGGCTGCCGCTTTTGCAGAGACGGCGAAAGGGCAATGTTCAAAACCTGGTGTAAAAACGATGAATGATTTATTCTCAGACAACATAGAAAAAAGCGCGCCGCTTGCGGACCGTATGCGGCCGCGAACGCTGGACGAATTTATCGGCCAGAAGCATATCGTCGGCGAGGGCAAGCTGCTTCGGCGCGCAATTTTAACGGACCGGCTGCAATCGTCGATTTTCTTTGGCCCGCCGGGAACGGGCAAGACGACGCTGGCGACCATCGTGGCGAACGCCACGGGCGGCGCGTTCGTCAAACTCAACGCGGTCACATCGGGCGTCAAGGAATTGCGTGCGATCGTGGAGGAAGCGGAAAACCGGCTGAAGCTTTTCAGGCAGCCGACGTACCTGCTGCTGGACGAATGCCATCGCTGGAACAAGACGCAATCGGACTCCCTGCTGCCCGCGCTTGAGAAGGGCACGATCCGGTTTATCGGCTCGACGACGGAAAACCCGATGATCTCCATGACGAGCGCCATCGTGTCCCGATGCCGGGTGTTTCAGTTTTATCCGCTGTCGCCCGCGGATGTGGAGCAGGCGATCCAAAACGCGATTGACGACGAAGAACGCGGCTTCGGCAAGCAGAAAATTTTGCTGGACGAGGATGCGATGCATACGTTTTCCGCAATCGCCAACGGCGACTGCCGCAACGCGCTCAACGCGCTGGAGCTTGCGGTTTTAACGACCGCGGGCGACGAAACCGGAGAAATCCATATCACCAGGGAAATTGCCGCCGAATCCAGCCAGCGCAAGGTGATCAAGTGCGATGAACAGCTGTATTACGATATGCTGTCTGCGTTTTGCAAGAGCCTGCGCGGCGGCGATTCGGATGCGGCGCTGGCCTGGTTTTCACGCCTGCTTTACGCAGGCGTCGACCCGCGCATCATCGCCAGACGGCTGATTGCGCATGCCAGCGAGGACGTCGGGCTGGCCAATCCGCAGGCGATGGTGCAGGCCGTCGCCGCGGCGGACGCGCTGGAGCATATCGGCCTGCCGGAAGCGCGGCTTTCTCTGACGCAGGCGATCATTTTCATCTGCGAATCGCCTAAATCGAACAGCGTGGTCGAAGCCTTGACAAAGGCCGCCGCCGATGCGGAAAACAGCCTGGACGAGCCCGTGCCGATCCATCTGAGGGACACGTCGTTTGCAGGCGCGGCAAAGCTCGGCCACGGAAAAGGCTATCTCTATCCGCACAACTACCCCGGGCACTGGGTCCGCCAGGAGTATATGCCGCCTTCGCTGAAGGGCGCGCGGTATTACGAGCCGTCCGACCAGGGACAGGAAGCGAAGATTAAGGAAAATCATGAGCGCCGCGAAAAGCTGCGCGGCGGCGAAGGCCGCGACAAAGGAGATAGAGAATGATGGTATCTTCCAACGGCATTCAGGCCATACATTTGTTTGTCGGCATTTTTTCCGGGACGTTCGGTCTGATCGGGCTGGTTTTTCTCATCGTCGGATTGAGCTTTTCCGCGGCATACAGGAGGAAACAGAGCCTGTGCACGGCCTATGCGGAAGGCAAGGTGAACGCGTTTGAAGGGCAGAGCATGTCCTCCTCGGTCCGCCTGATCTATTCGTTTACGATCGACGGGCAGACGATGCAGCATATTTCGTCTTATGCAAGCAACGCGCCGGGATTACTGGTCGGGCAGACGGTGCATATCCATTACGACCCGCAGAACATTGGGAATCTTTATGTGGAAGAAGAAGGGCGTCAGCAGCGTACGTTTACCCGCATTTTCACCATTCTTGGGTCTGTGTTTTTGGGGGTCGCGCTGATTGTGGCGACCGTTTTGCTGGGATTTGCCGTTTAAAAACCGCCGGTGGTGAGAAAACGAGGACATTTCGGACATTTTGTGAATATTCAGAGGCTGTCATTGGCAGGTGACCGGCCATATGGTAAACTGGACGTTGCGAAAATGCGAAGGCGTGTTTTCGCGGAAGGAGTATTGGATACATGGCGAGGAGAAGAAGGAGAGCATCGGCCGCGCGCAAGTCGCTGATTTTTATCTTGCTTGTCGCGTGCCTGATCGCGCTCATTCTTTACTTGAAAACCGGCGGAACGGGATCGACCGGCGATTCGACCGCTCAGATCGAAATCAACGAAGTGATGACCTCGAACAAAGGCTCGGTGCCGGACGAAACCGGCGATTTCCCCGACTGGATCGAGATCTACAACACGACCGATTCCGCTC
>CAYUUB010000150.1:0-5622 GCA_964447725.1 uncultured Oscillospiraceae bacterium | reverse complement strand
GACGCGCCACCGCGCGCGGCTCGTCTGCGAAAAGGCGCTGTTTTCCGCCGCGGTCACACTCGGCGTGCCGGACTGCCTGCGCCTCGGCAACGGCGAAGAGGTCACCGGCGGGCGCAGAAAGCCGTCCGTGGTGTCCGACGCGATGGAGGCGATCATCGGCGCGATCTATCTCGACGGCGGGCTGGAACCCGCGCGGCACGTGATCATCGACGTGGTGATCCGCCTGCTCGAAGACGCGCGCGTCGACGAAACGGACAAGGACTATAAAACGCGCCTGCAGGAATACGTCCAGAAAGACCACATCGGCTCGCTGACGTACGAATGCAGGGCCGCGTCCGGCCCGGAGCACGAAAAGCGCTTCACCATCTGCGCCATGCTCTCCGGCGAGCAAATCGGCGAGGGCAGCGGCAAGAGCAAGCAGAGCGCGGGGCAGGCCGCGGCGCACGACGCGCTGGTCCGGCTCGGAGTTTTGGAGGGCGACGCATGCGTTTAACAAAACTCGAACTCAACGGATTCAAATCCTTCGCCAGGCGAACGGAAATTCGCTTTGGCGACGGTATCACCGCCATCATCGGCCCGAACGGCAGCGGAAAGAGCAATATTTCGGACGCGGTCCGCTGGGTGCTCGGCGAGCAGAGCGCAAAGGCGCTGCGCGGCACGAAGATGGAGGACGTAATTTTCAACGGCACGGAGCTGCGGAAGGCCCTCGCCTACAGCGAGGTCACCCTGACGTTCGACAACTCCGACGGCCTGCTCGACATGCCGTTTAACGAGGTCGCCGTGACGCGGCGCGTCTACCGCTCCGGCGAGAGCGAATACTGCCTGAACAAAAACAACTGCCGCCTGCGCGACATTCAGGAGCTCTTCCGCGACACCGGCATCGGCAAGGACGGCTATTCCATCATCAGCCAGGGCAAGGTCGAGGAGATCCTCGCCAACAAGTCCGGCGACCGGCGCGCCGCGCTCGAAGAAGCCGCGGGCGTCATGCGCTACCGCGTGCGCAAGGAAGAGGCCGAGCGCAAACTCGACCGCACCGAAAAGAACCTTGAACGCATCGAGGACATTCTGGAAGAGCTGGCGGACCGCCTCGGTCCGCTGGAAGAGCAGAGCGCGTCCGCGCGCGCCTATCTGCGCCTGCGCGACGAGCTGCGCGATCTGGAAGTCAACCTCTTTTTATACCAATACGAACGCGCCCACGAAAAGCTGGAAGCCATCGCGGAAACGACGAAGCAGATGATCGCCGAGCGCGACGCCGCGTCGGAAAACGAAGGTGCGCTGGTCGGCGCGTGCGAAAAGCTGGAACAGCAGCTGCGCGCGCTGGAAAACGCGATTTCCGCACGGCAGGAGAAGCTGGTCGGCATGGTTTCCGAGGCGGAGAACCGCGTCGGCACGAGCCATGTTTTGAACGAGCGGCGTGAAAACGCATTCCAGCAGAAAAAGCGCATCGAAACGGAACGCGAGGCCGGCAAAGCCCGGCTTGGCGAGCTGGACGAAGCCATCCGCGGCATGCAGGCGGACGAATCCGGCAAGGCGGCGCTGGAGCTGCTGGAAAAGGAAATCGAAGCGTCGCAAACGCGCGTGGAAACGCTCGACGCGGACGCGGTCGCCCGCGAGGAAGCGCTCGAAGCGATGAAAAACAGCATCATCGAGCGGATGAACCGCATGTCGGACTACAAGTCCAGCCTGTCGCGCTACGACACGATGCGCGCGTCTATTCAGGAGCGCCTCGGCGTGATCGACGCGGAAGCGCAGAAGCGCAAGGACGAAACCGCGCGGCTCGAGGACGAGCTGGAGAGCGCCAGGCAAACCAAGACGGCGGAGACGGAGAAGCTGGAGCAGGCGAAAGCCGACCTCGACGACTCGGTTGAAAACCGCCGCCGCACGCTGGATAACTACACGGCGCTGCGCGAAGAATCGCAGCGCGACGAGCAGGGCATCTCCTCGCTCCAGTCCCGGCTGAAGGTGCTTGAAGAGATGCAGCGCTCGCGCGAGGGGTATTATGCGAGCGTAAAGAACATCCTGCGGGACGCGCCGAACGACACGCGGCTCTCGCACGCGATCGTCGGCGTCGTTGCGGAACTGATCCGCGTGCCGAAGGAATACGAAACCGCCGTGACCATGGCGATGGGCTCCACGCTGCAAAACATCGTGACGCCGACCGCCGAGGACGCGAAATACGTCATCGAATATCTGCGCGCGCACGACTACGGCCGCGCGACGCTGCTGCCGAAGGCGCTGCTGAACCCGTCGCTGCCGACGCGCGAAGAACGCGCGAAGCTGGACATGCCGGGCTGCATCGGCGTGGCCAGCGAGCTGGTCGCCTGCGACGAAAACGTGCGCAGCGTGATTGACTACCTGCTCTGCCGCACGGTCATCGTGAAGGACCTCGACGCGGGGATCGCGCTCAAAAAACGCACGCGCGGCGCGTTCCATATCGCGACGCTGGACGGCGACATCATCAGCACCGGCGGATCGATGAGCGGCGGCAGCATCAAAAAGCAGACGAATTCGCTGCTGGGACGGGAGCGCGAAATCAAGGAACTGCGCGAAAAGCTGAAAAAGGCCGACGCCGCGCTGGAGGAAAAGAAGCAGGGCGTACGCAAAAAGGAACAGGAACTGCTCCAGTGCGACATTCAAGTCGATTCCTTCCGGGACGCGGTGCACGCCTGCGAGCTTGAGGCGGCCAAACAGGCCGAGCAGCTCGACATCATCCTGCGGGACGTTGAAAACAGCCGCGGGCGCGAAGCGGAACTGGAACGCGAACGCACGCAACTGACGGAAAACCTCGCGGACATCGAAGTGGAGCGCGTGGACGCGGACAAACAGCAGACCGACATGGAGCAGGACAACGAAACGACGCGCGACGACGTGGCGAAAGCGCAGGCCGCGCTTGGCGAGGTCCGCAAGGAGCGCGAGCGTGTGGCGACGGAGCTTTCCGAACAAAAGGTGCGCCGCATGGCGCTGACCAAGGAGCGCGACGCGGTGTTTGCCGAGCAAAGACGGCTCGTGGAAGAGCACCGCAGCCTCAGCATCCGCCTGCAGTCCCTGGAACAGGAAGCGGCGGACAATCAGGCCGCGATTGAGGCGATCGACGCGGAACTCGGCGGCATGAAAACCGCGATTGAGGCCGACAGGGAAGCGACCGAGGCCGAAAAACAGGCGCAGAGGAAGCTGGAAGAAGAGCGTCAGGCGGTCTCTGCGGCGCTCTCCGAACAGCGCAAACGCCGCGAAGAGCTGATTGCAAACGCGCGCGACCTTGCGGAACGGATGCACAAGCAGGAGCTTACGCAGAACCGGCTGGAGATGGAGCTCGCAACCATGCAGGACCACATCTGGGACGAATACGAGCTGACATACGAAAACGCGGCCGCGCTGCGGCACGAGATCGCGATCGGCGCGACGGGTTCGCGCATCACCGCCATCAAGCGCGAGATCAAGGACCTCGGGGACATCAACCTCGGCGCGATCGAGGACTTCAAGGCCGTCAGCGAGCGGCACACGGCGCTGAGCACGCAGTGCGACGATCTCGAAAAGGCGAAGGCCGACCTCGAGACGCTGATCGTCGAGCTCACGGCCACGATGGAAAACGTGTTTTTAAAACAGTTCGCGCAGATTCAGGAAAACTTTGCGGACGTGTTCTCGGAGCTTTTCGGCGGCGGGCACGCGGAACTGCGCCTCGCCGACAAGGACGACGTACTCGGCTGCGATATCGACATCATCGCGCAGCCGCCGGGCAAGAAACTGCAACTGCTCACCCTGCTTTCCGGCGGCGAACGCACGCTGACCGCGATTGCGCTGCTGTTTGCAATGCTCAAGCTCAAACCGCCCGCGTTCTGCATGCTCGACGAGATCGAGTCCGCGCTGGACGAGGCGAACGTTTCCCGCTTTGCCGACTATGTCAAGCGCTACGCCGACGGCACGCAGTTCATTCTGATTACGCACCGCAAGGGCAGCATGGAAGTATGCGACACGCTCTACGGCGTATCGATGGAGGAAAAGGGCGTGAGTAAGGTCGTCTCCGCGCGCTTCGGCGAGGACGGCAAGCTTGCGGAAGCATAAACCGTAATAATAGAAAACGACCGAATTGGTGTTATAAAAAAACGATGGAAAAGAAACCGCTGTTCAACAAATGGAAAACCGGACTCGGCAAGACGCGCACGAGCTTTTTGTCGCGCCTGTTTTCCGGTAAAGAGAGCGTAAACGAGGAATTCTACGAAGAGCTCGAAGAAGCGCTGATCCTCGCGGACGTCGGCGCCATGCCGACGGAGGAACTGCTGGACGAACTGCAGGAAACACTGAAAGAACGGAAGGTTACCGACCGCGAGGAAGCAAGAAAAGTGCTGGTCGGGCTGATTGCAAACGCGGTCAGGACGGAGAAACCGTTTGCGGCGGACGACGGGAAAGCCGCGCTGCTGATCGTCGGCGTCAACGGCGTCGGCAAGACGACGAGCATCGGGAAACTCGCCGCGAGCTACGCGGCGCAGGGACGCAAGGTCATGCTGGCCGCGGCGGACACCTTCCGCGCGGCGGCGGCGGAACAGCTCGGCGAATGGGCGGCGCGCGCAAACGCGCCGATGGTGCGCCACAACGAAGGCGCGGACCCGGCGGCGGTCGTGTTCGACGCGATCGCGTCCTATAAGGCGAAAAACTGCGACCTGCTGCTCTGCGACACGGCGGGGCGGCTGCACAACAAGGCGAACCTCATGAACGAACTCGGTAAGATCCGCCGCGTCATTTCGCGCGAACTGCCGGACACGCCCTGCGAAACCCTGCTCGTTCTGGACGCGGTGACGGGGCAGAACGCGGTGATGCAGGCAAAAGCGTTCGCGGAGGTTTGCGAGCTCGACGGCGTGATCCTCACCAAGCTGGACGGCACGGCGAAAGGCGGCGTCGTGATCTCCATCTGCAAGACGCTCGACGTGCCGGTGCGCTTCGTCGGCGTTGGCGAAGGCATCGACGACCTCCAGCCGTTCGACGCGGAGCTGTTCGCGACCGCGCTGCTTAGTACGGACTGAATCTGAATCGTTGAAAAACGGCTAAATACGGACGAAAAACGCCCGGCCCGGCTTGAAAAACAGATTTTTTAGATCAAAATCGAATCCAGTTAGAATTTCTCCTTGACAAATTCGCGCGCCACCGTATAATAGTCTAGGTGTAAAGCCGTTCGGCTTTACAGGTGGTACGCATGGATCGATTGGTCGAACTTGGACAATTGACGGACTGGTACGGCGATTTCCTGACGGAGCGTCAGCGTTCGCTTGTGCGCCAGTATGCGTTTGAGGATTGTTCGCTGAGCGAAATCGCCGAGCGCGAGGGAATCACGCGGCAGGCGGTGCGGGACGCAATCGCGACCGCGGAAAACGAGCTGAAACGAATGGAACAAAAGCTCGGACTGATAAAAAGGGAAGCCCGCGCGAAAGAGCTGCTCGACGCGCTGGCACAAACAGAGCTGAACGATCGGCAAAAGTCGATTGTGGAAGCATTGAAACAGATCACTTCGGAGGACGACGATGGCGTTTGAAGGCGTCTCACAAAAACTGCAGGCGATCTTTAAAAAACTCAACGCACGCGGCAAGCTGAACGAAAACGACGTGAAGGAAGCCATGCGCGAGATCAAGCTCG
>CAYUUB010000149.1:0-5688 GCA_964447725.1 uncultured Oscillospiraceae bacterium | reverse complement strand
CGGTCGGGATCTTGTAATCCATAAAGCTCTTGTTCAGCACGCGGCCGTTCTTGAGCTTGAGTTCTTCGAAGATTGCCGTGCCGAGCGCCTGCACCATCGCCCCTTCCGCCTGTGCACAATACAGCGCGGGATTGACGACCTTGCCTGCGTCGAAGCAGGAACTCATCTTCAGCACGCGGATGTTGCCGGTTTCGGTATCCACCTCGACCTCCGCCGCGTTGGCGCCCATGGTCCAGTACGCCGCCGGATGATAGATCGCAAGACCGGTCTTTTTATCCGTGTTGATGTTGTTTTCCAGCGTGTACGTGCCGACGCCGATCGCGGGCCCGCCGTAGCCGGAGCCGTCCGGGAAGGCGATGCCAAGCGCAAATTCCGAGATCGGATATTTGCGGTCCGGGTAGATCTTATGCACGACATAACCGTCTTTAAATTCCAGATCGCGCTTGACCGCGCCCATCTTGATTTCGGCCAAATCGAGCACCTTGTTCTTGAGGTCCTCCGCGGCCAGCTTGACGGCGTTGCCCGCGCAATATGTCGTGCGGCTTGCGACCGTCTGCCATTCGTACGGCGTATAATCCGTGTCGCCGCAACAGAAGGTGATCTTTTCCGGCGGTACGGAGAGCACCTCCGCCGCGATCTGCGGCAGAACGGTGGAAACGCCCTGCCCCATCTCCTGCCCGCTGGACATGAGGATGAACGTGCCATCCTCGTTCATGCGGATGATTGCCGAGCTGCCGGCGTTTGTCGGCATGGACGGCGCTTTCCAGCCGCCCGCGATACCCTTTGCGCGGATCTTGGTCGGGCTGCCGGACGGTTCGCAGGGTTTGTCGTACTCGATATCCTTGATGACCTCTTCCAGGCACTCCTGATAGCCGGCGATGTCCACCTGTTCGTTCATACCGGTGTGCCCGCCGGGGCGGATGCCGTTGATCCTTCTGATCTCCACCTCGGAAATGCCGATCGCCTTGGCGACCATGTCGATATTCTGCTCGATGGCGAAATGGATTTCACACATGCCGAACCCGCGATACGGCCCGCCGACGGGATGATCGGTGTAAACGCAATAGCTGTCCGTCCAGACATTGTCGATATCGTACGGACCAGCGGACGCCCATCCGCCCGCCTTTGTGATGTTCACGCCGTACTCGGTGTAAGCCCCGCCGTCCCAGACGAAGCGGTTCTGAACGCCCAGGATCTTGCCGTCCTTTTGAACGGCGGTCTTAATCGTCGCGTGCATGCCCTGGCGGACATACGCGTTCACAAACTCGTCTTCGCGCGTGTAGACCAGCTTCACCGGCCTGCCCTGGCAATGCTTTGCCAGCGGGATGACGATGCCCTCCAGCGTGGTTCCGGCCTTGCTGCCGAATCCTCCGCCGACCGCCGGGGAAACGACGCGGATCTTGTTGAGCGCCATGCCGAACGCAACGGAAAGCGCCTGCCGAACGGCGTACGGCGACTGGCAGCACGACCAGACGGTCAGCTTGCCGTCCGCGTCGTATCTCGCCATACAGGCGTGCGGTTCGAGCGGGACATGCTGCACGTGCGGCACGTAAAACGAGTGCTCAAACACCTTGTCCGCCTGCTTGCAGGCCTCCTCAAAGTTGCCTTTGCGCAGCACATAGTGATGTGAAATATTCGTGCCCGCTTCCGGCAGAAAGATCGACGCGATCTTATATTTCGCGAGGTCCGGATGGATGATCGGCGCGCCCGGCTTCATGCCCTCCAGCGCGTTGGTCACGGCGGGCAGCTCCTCATATTCGACCTTGATGAGCTTACAGGCCGCTTCCGCGATCTCCGGCGTTTCCGCGGCGACCGCGGCAACCGCTTCGCCCATGTACTTTGCGGTGTCGCCGGGCTTTGCCATGAAGTACCGGTCCTCGAGATACAGGCCCGCGCGGTTGGGGTATTCGTCCCCGCAGATTGCGGCGCGAACGCCCGGAAGCTTCAGCGCTTCCGACATATCCACGGAAATGATCTTCGCGTGCGCATACGGGCTGCGGACGCACTGCGCGTACAGCATGCGCTGAAAATGCATGTCGTCTACAAATTCGAGTGCGCCCGTGACTTTTTTGACCGCGTCGGAGCGTTCAAACGTCTTGCCGACATATTTGAGCTCTTCCATCAGTTCGCACCTCCTTTGTTCTGGTTCGCAACGTCCTCGATCGCCTCGATGATGCGGATGTAACCCGTGCAGCGGCAGAGATTGCCCGCGATTGCGTGCTTGATTTCGTCGCGCGTCGGGGTCGGGTTTTCGTTGAGCAGTGCGGTCGCGCTCATGATGAAGCCCGGCGTGCAAAAGCCGCATTGCAGCGCGGCATGATCGATAAACGCCTTTTGCAGCGGCGAAAGGTTCCCGTCGTGATCGGCGATGCCCTCGATGGTTGTGATGTGCATGCCGTCCATCTCCGGTGCGAGCACGAGACAGGCGTTGACCGGCTTCCCGTCCACGATGACCGTGCAGGCGCCGCATTCGCCGGCGCCGCAGCCGACCTTCGTGCCGGTCAGGTGCAACTCGTCGCGGATGACGCTGAGCATGGTACGGTTCGGCTGGACGTCCAGCTCGTTGAGTTCTTCGTTGATATAAAAACGAACGTGAATCTTTTTCATAACTTTAACGCACCCCCCTTACCTGAGCGCCCTGAGGCTTTTCTTCACGACGACTTCGACTACGTCCAGACGGTACGCCTTGGAAGCGCGTACGTCGTCGATCGGTGAAACCTCGGTCCGCGCGAGCTTGCCCGCTTCTTCGATCAGCTGGTCGGTCAGTTCCTTGCCCCTGACCAGCGCTTCGGTTTTCGGCATGCGAACAGGCGTCGGCGCAACGGCGCCAAACGCCAGATGATACTCGTCTTTGATTTTAACGGCGGTCCCGCATATGGTGGAAAGGTCGACCTCCTTGCGGCGCGCCACCTTGGTGAATACGCCCCTTGCGCCTTCGACATACGGTACGCGGATCGAGGTGACGATTTCGCCGTCCCTGATTGCGGTCCTCTTCACAAACGTGATAAATTCCGAAATCGGCAGTTCACGTTTTCCGCCCTTGCTTTCGAGGCATACGACGGCGTCCATAGCATAGAGCGGCGTGCCCGTATCGCAAAGCGGAGATGCATTGACGATATTGCCGATGCAGGTCGCGCGGTTTCGCACCTGTTTGCTGCCGATGGACTCGGCGGCTTCAGCAAGGAACGGATAATATTTCTTTACGTTATCGTCGGCCGCCAGCCTCGCCACGGTTACGCACGCGCCGATGGTCAGGCCGTTTTCCTGATCAAACGCGAGCTGGTCCAGCCCCGGAATGTGCTTGATGTCGATCACGTAATCCGGCGCGATCAGATTTTCGCGCAACTGGATCACAAGGTCCGTACCGCCGTTGAACAACACGGCCGCTTTGCCATACTGCGCGAGCAGTTCGGAAGCTTCCGCAATCGTCTTCGGCTGTAAATAATCAAACTCCTTCATTTGCAACCCTCCATTGAGTTTCCGGCTGTTCCATGGCGCATCTATTTTCAAAAATACGCGCTGTCAGAACAGCTTCGTCAAACGTGTGCCGTCCCCGTTTACCCGAGGAACCCAAATAAGGCCCCTGAAAAAACGGATCGGCTCTTCCGCTTCATGACGGTTTGAAACAATGCTGCAGGCATCTGTCTCCATGAAACGGGTCAACTGGTTCATTTCATTGCGGTCAAGTTCGTAAGTTGTCGTCTTTGAAACGTGTCTTCTGTCGGTTTCTGCGTCTGTCTTCGTCGTGACTTTGTATTCTCTGCCTTGTTCATGGCGGTCCGGCCGCCGGTCTGCGGTTCGCTCTGCGCTTATCTAAACGGCAATCACCGCTCTGCATTTTTTTGAGACGATCGAAGACAGCGTAACGTTTCGTATATGTTTTTGATTGTTCAAATAGTAATGAAAATTGTCCAGATCTTTTTTGGAAAAGGTTTCTTCGGGGTGTGCGATCATTGAAAAAAATGCGTTTGCGGAGTTGAACAGCTGGTTGGTGATCGCGTTATATTTGTTTTTGGAAAGGCTTCCGTTGCTGGCACGGGACTGAATGTCGTCCCGCAAAAAATAGAGTTCCCGCATGGCTGCAAGGATGTCGTCGTCCACCGGTCTGCTGAAAATTTCACGTATGAGTACGGTTTGCTCCTCCATCGGCCGTATCCGCAGCAAGCCGCCGCCGAGGACTTCAACCTTAAGGCTCGCCTGAACGGAATCGTCCGTCAGAACGCTGTCCGCAAGGTCGCAATAGCACTCCGCAAACCGGTCGCACGTCGGCATAAGCTTCCAGCTTCTGTAATACGATATCAGGAAGAAAGCCGCCGCTATGACCGCAACCACCAGAATTGCTAGATAACGATCCATCCGTTCGCCTCCTGTTTTTAGGAGTCGGAAGCGACCGGAACGACTCTGCTCGTTCCGGCCGCCCCTGATAATAACTAATTATACATCATCGAAGCCGTCAAATGCAATGACCCTGGAAATACAGCTTTCGCCTTCGACAAGCTTCCACGGGAAGATGCCGATGACGCAGCGCTTGTTGGAGAGCTTTTCGATGTCTCCGCCCAGGCATTCCGCATGAATCGCTTCATACGGTTTGCAGAACAGCTCGATATGCATCGCCTGATAGTGCTCCGGCCACGGATACACTTCATTGAGCGTCTTGCCGTACTTTTTCTGGAAGATCGCGTCGCACTTCTTGGCTTCCATGGGCTCCCAGTCGCGGATCTTCGTGTTCATCGGATGGTCCGCGCTGCCGCAGTCCACGCCGATCCAGCGGATCTTCTTGTCGCGTACCCACTGGATGAAGTCCAGCGACGGGCCGGGATGGCGCAGCATATAGCGGCGCTCGTCCGCGGTCGGCGAATCCCAACCGTAGATATGGTATCCGGTGTTGATGATGAGGATATCGCCTTCCTTGACCTCCACGCGCTTTTCGATGTCCGCCGCCGTATAGATGCCGAAATCCTCCGCCTGATCGGAAAGGTCGACCACTACGCCCGGTGCGCAGAGCTTGGTGAGCTCCAGCGAGGCGATGTCGCGCCCCGAGGTATCGAAATGCATCGGGCCGTCGAGGTGCGTGCCGACATGGTTGGAGTGCGTCAGCAGCTGTCCGTTCGCACCGTTCGGCGCGAGGCGCTTGAAGAACTTCATCTGAAGCGGTTCATACGTCGGCCACGGCGGCGTGCAGATGCCGATCGGGATCGTAAGGTCGTACATCTTGATATCAGACCATTTGCTCATTTTGTTTGCCTCCTAACATGCATTTAATGTGTTCCTTGATAACAATAATCCCGCATATATGATACTCCCTGAAGGGAGACAGGATCCGTTGGGATTGCAACGCAACTGTTTTTTATCCCCACGCTTCCGCACACGCGGCCAGCGCCTTCGTAAAGCACTCTTCCGGCGGATGCACGAGCCCCGCGCCGACCTGGCCTACGCCGGGGTCCTT
This sequence comes from uncultured Oscillospiraceae bacterium, assembly GCA_964447725.1. Lineage (GTDB taxonomy): Bacteria > Bacillota > Clostridia > Christensenellales > CAG-138 > UBA7703. Next base: position 242 of record CAYUUB010000149.1, on the reverse strand, counting down.
GTGCGCGATGCCGGTGTTGATGATCGGGCGGATGCCGGTTTCGATCACCTTCATCAGGTCGATGCCCGTCGCGCTTCCGCGGAAGTTGAGCGCGGGAATCTTGTAAGCCTGGCCTTCGCCAACCGTGATTTCGTACATCTTGGTCGAGTAGTTGATCGCATCGCTGACCTGTCCGCCGACGAACTGGACGATCGCCGGGGCCGCCGCCATGCAGAAGCCGCCGATGCCCGCCGTCTCCGTAA
>CAYUUB010000148.1:0-5696 GCA_964447725.1 uncultured Oscillospiraceae bacterium | reverse complement strand
GGACGATCGACGACCTCGCGGCGCCCGTTGTCTCGTGCTTCGGTTCGGATATCTATTATTTTACGGACGCCAGCATCATCCGGCTCGATCTGGACAGCGGAGAGCAAATCATGATGTTCAACTGAATCGCCCCGCCGCAGTTACACTCCCGCAGCGCCGTCAGTCGATTTTAAATGGAATATCGTTTTCCAATGCGAATTGATGCGCGTAAGACCCCTCCTGCACATGGATCGTCAGCGCGTCGCAGCCATCGAGCGCGTCGTCCCAAATGCTCGTCACAGCATTCGAAAACGTGAGGTTTTCCAGCCTCTCGCAGTAGCTGAACGCACCCTGTTCGATTGTGGTTACGCTCGCCGGAATCACAACGGTTCCGAGATGCTCGCAGCCGAAGAACGCGCCCTTGCTGACGGTTTCCACTCCTTCCGGAATCGTAATCGTTTTCAGGGCGTGGCAGTTTTCAAACGCGCTTTCGCCGAAGCTTGTCAGCCCCGCCGGAAGATCGACGGTCGTCAGCACCCAGCACTCGTCGAACGCATATTCCCCGATCGACGTCACGCCGTCCGGTATATTGATTTTGGGGAGCGCAAAGCACCAGAAAAACGCATAATCTCCGATACGCGTCACGCCGTCCGGGATCGTGACGCTTTTCAGTGCGGAGCATTCCTGAAATAATTCGTCGTTAATGACCGTTATCCCGGCAGGAAGGTCAACGCGCTGCAACGCACCGCACCCGCTGAACGCGCCTTTGCCCAGGCTGGTCACGCTGTCCGGCACGGACACCCTCTTCAGGCTTTCAGAGCAGGAAAACACATAATCCCCGATGCTCGTTATGGGATATCCGTCCAACTCCGAAGGAATCGTCAGCTCGGCCGTGCTGCCGGTATAGCCCGTTATCTCCGCTTCGCCGTCCGTAATCGTGCACACGAAAGCCCCGCTGACAAACTGTTCCGGCGTTGCCGTCGGCGTGGCTGTCGGTTCTTCCGTCGGCGTGGCCGTCGGTGCGGGCGTTGCCGTCGGCGTCGCGGTCGGCGTCGGCAAAGCCGTTGCGGTCGCCGGCATTTCCACGCCTTCGTCCGCCGCCAGATAGGTTACGCCCCCGCTCCCGTCGTCCAGCACGATGCCGTCGTCCAGCATGGAGACCCGGTAGGAGTATTCCTTCTGTGAAACCGTGATCGTCAGCGTATCGTTTTGCAGCGAATACGCGCCTTCCGCTCCGTCGATCCGGCAGGTTCCCGTCACGCCTGCGCCGAACTCGATTGCCTGCGGGTATCCGTCCGGCACGGCGGCCTCCGCCGCAACCAGCACCCGGGCCTCGTCCGTCTGGCTGCCGCATCCGGCCGGCAACAGCAGCACGCTGATTACCAGCGCCAGTCCAACGGCCGCTTTTGCAATCCGTTTCATGTCCGCCATTCCTCCGCGCCTAGACGTCCGCGTTTCCGTCGAGCCTTCTTCCGCAACGGCTGCAGAACTTCGCTTTCTGCGGAAGCTCCAGCCCGCAGGACGGGCAAAATCTTTTTTGATCCTCCTGTGCTCCCGCGCGCCGCCTGGAACACATCCGGCAAGCGTCGCATCCCGCAGCGTTCTCCACGCCGCACGCGCACAGCCAGCCCGAATCCGTTACGGACGGCCTCTCCATGGCGTCGGCCCCATATCGGGCCCGAAGCGCGTGCAACTCCTTTTCGGGAACGGCGGAATCTCTGAATTCCTGAGGGGTTGTTTCGATTCCGTCTTCCGTTACCGTCAGTTTCGGATAGATCCGGATCTGCCTGATTTCACGCAGCTTTCCTTCCGATATGTCCAGCGGGTAGAATTCGCTTTTAAAAATCCTGCCTTCCCGCTCCCGGGACAGTTCGACAAACCCGACGTCCCGTATCTCCAGGGAGTCGCCGAACACGCTTATAAGCTCCATGTCAACGCGGAGCGCGGAAATGTCCCTGCCGTAATCGGCCAGTTGAATCGCAATCGCGGGTGGATGCGTTTCGGTCCTCAGCACGGCGGCAAAGACGCGCAGCATGCTCTCCGGGCAGTAATTCGTTATCTGGAATCTCTGTCCGCCCTCCGCATCTTTCAAAAAGCCGCCCGTCGCCGCATCCGATAACGGAGCCGCTGTTTCCGCATTTCCCCCTGATTGGGTATTCGTCGGCATATACCTTGCCGCCGAAGCAAATCCGTCCGATGCGATTTGCCTGCGGCGATTCATTCCGCTGACGAGCACGATCCCGGTTATCGACAACACAATCGTAAGATACGGCATCAACGTAACTTCCAAAACGCTGCTAAATAGACCGTTCGTCTCCTCGCTGACAGCGTGGTTCATTTGGAGCGTATAAACGATAACCGCTGCCGCAAGAATCAAAGACGCGACAAAACCAAAGTTGCTATACGCCGCTTTCCCTTTCGCATGGGAGGAAAACGCCGCGCAAGTCGTCCATAGAAGTCCAATGTATACGAACGCAAGCCCAAAATACAGAATGTAAACATACCACGAAAGATCCGACAGGTCGTCTCCCCCGAAGTCCTGCAGCGAAGTCAGCAGTTTGCCGGCCTGCCACAGCGAAAACGACTCTTCGCCGAGAAACGACAAGTCCAGAATCAGCCAGTCAAGCAGCAGCAGCAAAGCAATAATGACCGCAATTCCAATCACAATGATCCATTTCGCGCCTGATCTTTTCATGCATTTTCCTTTCGTCCGGCGGCAGCCGGATAGATCTGAGTTTTCAGCAAACGCCTGTTTGCCCTGTTAGCAGTGCTTTTTCGTTTCCGGCCCGTCAGTCTGCGACACAGAGAATACCGTATGCGGCGGCATACCGATACGCGGCGGAATCTTCCGGCGTAAAAATCGTCAAATTCTCAAAGTCGCAGAACGCGTCGTCACCGATGGTCTCCACGCTGGCGGGGACCGAGACGGTCGTCAGCGCCATGCAGTTGCAAAACGCCCACGCGCCGATGCGCTTCACGCCGTCCGGTATCGTGACGCTCTTCAGCGTGTCAAGGTCCGCAAACGCCCAATCGTCGATTCTGACCACGTCCTTTGGAATGTCGCAGCTTTCCAAGCCCAAACCGCTCAAAAACGTGCGGAGCAGTCCGTCACTGTCGATCAAAACGCCGTTTTCGACCCGGTACCGGTCGTTTTCCGGCGATATGAGGATTTCGCGAAGCGCAGAGCAATTCAAAAAAGCGAGGTACCCGATCTCTTCCACGCTTGCGGGGATCGAGACGGATTGCAGGTCGTCGCAGTTCTCGAACGCATGGCTCCCGATGCGTTTTACGCCGTCCGGAATCGTGATTTCGGACAGGCTGGATTGGCAAAAAGCGCCGCCGAAAATCTCCGTCACGCCCTCCGGTACCGAGTACGTCCCCTCCCTGTCGCAATCGGGGAACGAATACAGCGTCTGTCCGTCGTAACTCAGCAGCACCCCGTCCTGCATTCGATAGTGTGTGTTTTCCGGTGAAACCTCGACGGAACAGCCCTTTTTGCCGCATGTGAAAGCGTTCGCTCCGATCTCCTCCACGCTGGACGAGATATAGACGCTTTCCAGCGAATCGCAGTCCAAAAACGCTTCGCTGCCGATGTGCGTCGTCCCTTCCTGAAAGCTGACGGTTGTCAGGAATCCGCACGCATAAAACGCTTCGTCGCCGATGCTCTTTACGCTGCCCGGGATCTCGATGCTCCTCAAATACCGGCAGTTGCTGAACGCTTCGTTCCCAATGCTCTGCACGCCGTCGGGAATGCTGACCTTCTCAAGGTTGGAACAGCCGGAAAACGCCTCGTCTCCGATGCTTACAATCCCTTCCGGAAGCGTGATTTCCCTCGGGATGGAGCTGGCGTAAAAGGCCTTTTCCCCGATACGCGTGACCGGCTTGCCGCCGATCGTCTCCGGTACCTCTATGACCGACGAGAACTCGACAAAGCCCGTGATGGTCACTTCTCCGTTCTCGACGACGTAATACAAATCCCCGGTGCACCGTTCGTCCGGCTTTTCCGAATCGGCGCTCGGTTGGTATTGCACCGAATAAATCCCGTCGCTCAGCGTAAACCCGTTTTCGTTCAGCTGGATTTCGTAATCGTATTCGGAGACTTGATCTATAATCACAAGGCGCCCGCCGCGCAGCGCATATTCGCAGGACGAATAACCCGCCTCGCACTGCCCGTCCGAATCAAATTCCAAAGACCTGAAAAATCCACCCGGCAATTCCACCGTGTCCGAATAGCGTTCCGTCACGCTGGAATCCACGGCGATCCAACGGCTGTCTTCCATTTCGACGTCCGCGGAAGCCTCCGCGCCTGTCTTCGCCGCATCGCCCGCGCATCCGGTTGCCAGCAGCGCCGCCGCAAGCAGCGCCGCTACGAGCCCCCGTCCATTATGCAATCGAATCATATTTCCCTCCCCAGAGACTAACGCCACCATAGGAACGCGTTAAGACGCATTCTTACGTGATCGACGATCGGTACACAACCGGTCGTTTACGACTTCGTCAAAAAACGCATTTTTCGGCGGGTTCCGCCGTCGTTTGCCTTTCGCGCTTTGAGGTTCACGGGCGGCAAAACGCACAGAGAAACCGCCCCCGCGGGGCGACTCGCCGCGGCGAATGGACCGCCGCAATCGGATATACGGGTCAGGGGCTGCGGCCCTTAACGATTCCGAAGCTTTTTTACCAGACCGTATTCCTATTCATATATCGATATACAACTCAAACCTGCCGGACGGTTTCGTTTATGAAACCCGGGCAGGCAAATCGGTCGGGACGATCGATCCCGGCAGATATGTATAAAATGCACCAAAAACCAGACGATAATACAATTTAACTGATTTTACCACAATCCGCCGCTGCAAACAATATTTGCCGCAATACGTCCCGCACGAATTGCGATAAGTTTTTTGGCGGTATCGGTCCCGGGGCTTCCCCCGGCAGGCACAAAAAAAGGCCCTGCAGGGAGCCTTTCTTCTTCGGAAACGCACAAAACTGCATTTTTAGACGGAAACAAGCGTGTCGGCCAATTCATCGCCCGGCGTTGATTTCGCTTTCAGCAAGGCCTTTTCGGCCTGCGCGCACCAAAGGCCGTTGTGCGCCTTGACGATTGCGTCGAGCTCGGCGAACAGCGGCTCGGCTTTGCCTTTTTCTTCGAAGTCGGCTATCGCGGTCAGCGGCAGGTCAATCTGCGTATAGATCAGTTTCTTCCCGCCGGGTATCTTCGGCAGGTTTTTTGTGGTTTCGGCCACGCAGTTCAGGCCGCCGATGTGCGTGACCATCGCCGCGGGGTGAGACGCCCTGCATTCATCATGGCGATCGCTTCGCGCATGTCGTCCGTATTGCCGTGCGACGTCGCTGCCACGTGCGTGCGGTTATAGTGCACGTTGTAGAAGTTCACCATGGCCGAAAACGCCTGGTTGCCCGGTCCCGCAAAGAAGTTCAGGCAGCCGTCCACCGCCAGGATCGCGTCCGCCTGCTCGACCACCGGCTTCACCGGCGCAAAGCAGATCACGTCGTCATAGCCCGTCCCGCCGGAGAGTTCCCTCAGAGCGGCCGCCGGGTCCTCAACCTTACCCGTGTTGACATAGCGCAGCTCGATGCCGCATTCCCTGGCATGTGCCACGCTGTAGATGCTCTCCGCGCGTTTCAGCCGCGCGTCGTCGATGTCCGTGACCACCAGCAGCTTCGGCCTTCGCTCGCAGTGCAGCGCGTAGTCGATCGCG
>CAYUUB010000147.1:0-5701 GCA_964447725.1 uncultured Oscillospiraceae bacterium | reverse complement strand
TCGCAACGTTTTCCACGCGGAAACCCACCCCGTCATCCTGCACCTGGATAATATAGGTGTTTTTTGTTTCATGTACCCTGATGTTGATTCGTCCGCCGCTCTCCTTTGCACAGATACCGTGTTTTACCGCATTTTCTACTATAGGCTGAACAGACAACGCCGGCACCATAAAATTCTCAGTAGATATATCATAAGATATTTGAAGTTTATCCCCAAATCTCAGCTTTTCCAACCATATATAGGTCTTAGTGTGATCCAATTCCGTTTTAAATGGTATAGGGGTGGATCGTTCAACTGTGGCCAGATTGATCCGAAGATAACCTGCAAAGTAATCTATTGCGTCTCGGGCACGTCTGGCATTCTCATCACATAACACACTGATTGATCCGAGTACATTATATAAAAAGTGAGGACGTATCTGGCTCATCGCAATCGCAATACGATCTTCGGCCAAACGAGCACGGCTTTCTGCCAAAAGCCTGTTTTGTTCAGATGTAATCATCGCAAAGCGAGTCAATATAGACAATGTCAAGCTGATGAATAAAATTTGAGCATTCCAGTTTGATTCCAGCGGGAAGGCCACCATAGGAAAAATAATAGGTAGCAACAAGGAAAACATTATTTTTAATCCCAGCTTTTTCCATTGAGAAAAAACCAATATCATATCAAAGGCTATCAGCATCATCGCCGGCAACTGACTAATATAGTATGCCTGGTTAGGTACATTTACTGCATTATAAGTGATCGTGTAAAACATACGATTACGATATGATATGATCCATAGAATAGGCATTATCACGCTTATGGGTACAGTCAAAAATCTCAGCCGTCGATCCACTCCCACGGTTACTTCAAGAAGATCTATCATATAGAAATGGAAGAGCAGCAAGCAGGTATATCCGAATGTATATTCTCCAAAGTAAAAGAGCACAAACAGGGGCAAAGTATCTATTCGCCCTCTAAGATCCCAACGTAAACAGTCGCAGCAAAGCATAAGTATGTGTGCCAACACCCACCCGATAAAATACCGATTTATCAATGTACTGTTTTTGCGTTGCACCCAACATACTATCAGTAGGATCGCCAATACCAGAATAGCATATATGTTAAGCGTTATATAAATATTCGCAGCACGCATATAAAGCCTCTCCATCTAAAATACTTATCCATTTTACTGCAAACAAAACGCGGATGGTTGCTCGGATCAATTTCTTGTCAGCTTGCGGTTTCTGACAAAGCGAAGTTAGTCCCGACGAGCAACCTGCCGGTAAGTCCTGGGCTTAACACCGTTTGTCAGTCCTGATTTATGCAGCTCGTCAACAATCTCCTCAAGACATTAACTGCCTTCGTTGAGAAGCGATATATCCGTCAAAAACCAGATGTCGGAAAATGCTCAGAAACGTTTAGTATCAACGTCCCTACGTTTGTCTTCATGTGCATCTGCACTTTACCAGCCATTGGCAGGACCTCCCGAAGGGTTATCTCGATCATCGTCCTTTTTTTTACGACTGATGATGTCATCGTTGATCTCTGCCAGCATTTCCGGGATAATTCTTCTTCGAAACAATGACAGCACACTTACTCCCATCGATGCTTGATTCATGAATGACTCCAAGCCTATAGAAAACCGCAAATACGGGTTCTCCGTAATCATCCTCATTATTTCTATATCCGACAACCCCAGCTTTGCTTCGATGCTCAGTGTACCAACCACGATTCTAGCCAGTTTCTCTGGACGCTTTGCGATGTATACTTAAAATTCTTTGCGTGTTTCTCTTTTGTAAATCTCACGGTATCAACTCCGAAATCCTGATCCAGCGGTTATTCGGATCAAGTCCCGACAACTTCATGAAGTTCTCAGGTGCTTCAAACATGATCATCTGCGACGATTCCTTTTTATCCATAGCGGCTCCAAGTGCAAGTTTTTTTCGCTCCATTAGCATTTTCCTTTGCAGTTAATCACACTATACATAGCCGTTTGTTGCCTATTTTGTTGGAGTTTTTTGCCATTTAGAAGACCCAGTATTGTTATTATACACTAAGTACATACAAAAAACATGTGGGGCTTACAAAAAAAATTAGAAGCAGTATAGGACTGCAATAAATGTTGGAGTGAAATGGCAATGTTCTTGTTATATTTTGATGTGCAGCTCAAAGGCTAGCTTTAGTTCCTCGTAGAAACACATTCAAAACCTTCCTTGACTATTTTTAGTCAAGGTTTTTGTCCGCCCCCCAGTCTAGCAACGCCGACTCTCAGTGTCTTGACGCGCCAACATATTCAGCAATTCGCGCCCATATCTACCGATTTTCGCTTCATTGATTTTCGTTCTGCTCATTGTGTTACCCTCCGTTTTGTTGTTTATATAGTACCGAAATAAACAACAAATCCGAAGCCCTCACCGATCAGTATCGGTTCAGGGTTCGGATTTGCTTTGTTTGGCGGAGAGAAAGGGATTCGAACCCTTGATACGGTTCCCCGTATACACGATTTCCAGTCGTGCGCCTTCGACCAGCTCAGCCATCTCTCCACAGCCTTGTTTAGACGCAATGAGTATCATACACGAATGCAGGTAAATTTGCAAGACCTTTTCTTCACTTGCGCATTCGGTCGATCAGTTCGTACCCGTCGGCCTGGAAGACGCCGGTCGATTTCGCGTCCCGTTCATTGTAGCGGACGGCCCGTCCGGCGGCGTCGCCTTTGCGATAGAGCGCGAACGGCACCGGGTCGGCGCAGTGCGTTTTGATCTCAAGCGGCGTCGGATGGTCCGGCAGCAGCAAGATCCGGTAGTCTTCCCCGCTGCTTTCAAGGTATTCGAAGACGGGCCCCAGCACCTTTTCGTCGATCTGTTCGATGGAATAGATCTTCTCTTTCAACTGCCCGTGGTGCCCGCATTCGTCCGGCGCTTCCATGTGGATATAAACGTAGTCGATCCCTCTCGAAAACGCGTCGATCGCCGCTCTGCCCTTGCCCGCAAAGTTCGTTTCAAACGTGCCGGTCGCGCCCGCTACCTTGATCACGTCCATCCCGGCGCAGCGGCCGATCCCCTGGATCAGGTCGACGGCGGAGATCACGGCCCCCTTCAGCCCGGTCTTTTCATAAAACGGCATGAGCGCGGGCTTTCTGCCCTCGCCCCAGAACCAGATCGCGTTTGCGGGATTCTTCCCGGCGGCGACGCGCGCCGCGTTGACCGGATGGTCCTTCAGCAGCGCGAAAGCGGATTCCATCCATCGCATCAGAAGCGCGCCATTCGTCCCGCGCGGCAGCCTGCCCTTTACGGGCTGGCCCGAGATATCGTGCGGCGGCGTCAGTTCCGCACCGTCTTCGGCGTTTCTGAGCACAAAGCAATGCCGGTAGGAAAACCCGGGATACAGCTCCACGCCGTCGCTTTTGAGCCGTTCGTTCAAAAACGAAACCAGCTCTTTCGCTTCTTCCGTGGAGATTTCGCCCGCGCTGTAATCCTGCATGACGGTTTCTTCCAGCGCGCCGGAGCCGGCCAGCGTGACGAGGTTGCAGCGGTAGGTCACGTCGCGTTCGTCAAGCGCGATGCCGAGGCTCATCGCCTCCAGCGGGGAACGGCCCGTATAGTACGCGCGCGGATCGTAACCGAACACGGAGAGGTTCGCCGTGTCGCTGCCCGGCTTCATCCCGTCCGGAACGGTTTTGACCAGCCCGAACAGCCCGCCCTGCGCGAGCTTGTCCATATACGGATGCTTCGCCACGTCGAGCGGCGTTTCCCCGCCGAGTTCCTTTACCGGCCAGTCGGCCATTCCATCGCCTAAAACAACTGCGTACTTCATATGTTTCGTACTCCAAAATACTGATATAGCGTGCAGGGCATGCCGCCGTTGGTCAGCTTCCTGCGCCTGTCCGCGTGCAGACCGTACACGCGCTCGAATTCCCGCATGCCGGAAAAGACGCTTACGTTCCAGCCGGGATACTGCGAAAACACGCGCCGCATCTGCCGGTACAGCGCCTTTACGTCATCCTTGCTGGACAGCCGCTCGCCGTACGGCGGGTTGCACACAATAACGCCGCTTTGCGCTTCCGCCGAAAAATCCCGTATGTCGCGCACCTGCCAGTTGCAGAACACGCCGGCTTTCTTCGCGTGCTTTTTGCAAAGGTCGATGCTGCGCGCGTCGATATCGAATCCGCTGACGTCGGCCGTCCTGCCCAGCCGTGCGTCCGCGGCGTCCTTTCGTTCGTCGGCAAACGCTTTGTGGTTGAAAAACCACCAGTTCTCCGCCAGGAAGGAACGCTTGAGTCCCGGCGCGATATTCTGCGCGATCATCATCGCTTCGATCGGCATCGTGCCGGAGCCGCACATCGGGTCGATCAGCGGCATGTCCGGCTTGTAGCGGGACAGCAGAACGATCGCCGCGCCGAGCGTTTCGGAAAGCGGCGCCGCGACGTTGAACGTCCGGTATCCCCTGCGCGAAAGCCCCGCGCCGCAGCAGTCCAGGCAGAGCGACACGCGGTTCCGGAGGATGCCGACCTCGACGATGATCTCGTCTCCGCCCTCGGGTATCGTATTTCTGCGATACGCGGCTTTCAGGCTTTCGACGATCGCCTTTTTTACGATGCTCTGACAGTCGCTGACCGAAAAAAGCGTGCTCTTGGCCGACTTTCCGGTCACATGGATATCCGTGTCCGGCCGCAAAAAAGGCTTCCAGTCCAGCGCCTTCGTCCGCTCGAACAGCGCGTCGAACGTCTCCGCGTCGAACTCGCCGACGACCATCAGCACGCGCTCGGCCGTGCGCAGCCAGAGCAGCGCGCGCGCCATCTCCGCCTCGCCGCCTTCAAAGCTCACACGCGCGTCCTGCGTCTCCAGCACGTCGATGTTCAGATCGCGCAGTTGCCGCGTAACGAGCGACTCGAGGCCGAGCTTGCAGGTTGCGTAAAATTTCATTTCGTGTCCTCCGGCGCTTTTGCAAACGGTTCCAGCTTTAAAATCGCGTTTCGGAGCCGCTGTTTCGTTACGCGGTATACTTCGCCGATCTCATCCCTCGTAACCTCCTCGCCGCAGTTCTTTCTGCCGAGGTATTCCAGCGCGGCGGCCATGCTGACCTCCTGCGCGGCGCTCATGCGCGGGAATTTGTCGCCGAGGCTTTCGACGTACCGTTTGAAGATCGCCGCGGCCTCCACGGCGCATTCCTCGCGGCAGTTGCCGAGCATGAACTGCATCATCAGCTGCAAAACGTTTTCGTACGGCGCGGGGACCTTATAGTCCAGTTCAAGCAGGCTCACGCGCCCGCTGATCCAGTGGCCGTTGATATAGGCGTGGTACGGCTCCTTTGCGCCCATGTGCTTGAGCATACCGAACACCGCGCGCTTGAGGCTGTCCGGCTGGTCGGTATGCAGCAGGAAATCGCGCAGCATGCGCTCGGCGTACTTGTCGCCGAAGGTGAACACGAGCGAAAGCATGCTTCTTTTCACGCGCGGGTCCGGCAGCGACAGCGCCCAGTAAATCAGGTCCCGGAACGTGCGGTCGCCGACCCAGGTTTTATAAAGCTCGTCCTTCGGCTGCGCAAGCGACCGGTTGATGTGATTCAGCCTGCGGAACGCTTCACCGAACGGTATCTGGTACGGCACGCTCCAGCGGGCCGGCAGGTTTTTGTGCGACGCGCCCGCGTGCCTGCACTGGTTCAGGTAATACCGCGCGACGGTGTCGTGCGGATCGATGCGCAACAGCTTTTCGTAAAA
>CAYUUB010000146.1:0-5710 GCA_964447725.1 uncultured Oscillospiraceae bacterium | reverse complement strand
CCTATGAGGACTGCTGCACGGTGTTCGTGCCGCAGCATCCCGTCACCAAGCCGAAAGTGGAGGACATCCGCCGCAGCGAAACGCTCGTGGATTTCGCTCCTATGATCGATCAAGCGATCGGGGACGCTGAAATCGTGACCGTCGAATAACGAGGGTGGAATTCACACAAGATTCACAGCGTCATAACATGCGCCATGGTATAATACGGGTACGTGGCAAGTGCCCTTACGCCATGGTTTTTGTTATCTGTAGGAGGAGATGTTTTCCTTATGAAGTTTATTTTTCGGCTGATCGGCATCCTCGTGGTGCTTCTGATCCTTTTGATGGCGGTATTGTCCTATCTCGACAGCAAGGACCTGCTCAGCGGCAAGCTGGAGCGGCTGATCAGCTCGCTCCGCGTGCTCGGTCAGGAGGCTTGGGTCGAAATCCGCTATTTCATGGACGATTCCGGCATTTCCGAGGACGCGGCAGGCCTGCTCGAGCAAGGTGCCGAGTTCCTGCGAGAGTCCGTGGAGCCGCACGTCACGAGTGAGCCCGGTGCCGATGCCGTCGCGACCGCAACGCCCGTCCCGACTGCAACGCCCGTCCCGACCGCGACGCCTATTTTAATAGATTAGCCTTCCCGGTGGCATCGTGAACCGTATGGAATAAAAGGCCTCCTGCCGAATATGCGTCGCAGGAGGTTTTTGCATGTGCTTTTACCGATCCTCAGCCGCGCTCGTTCCGAATCGCAGCCTGTCGTCTCCGTTACGGCATGGCTTTTCCGAATCAATATCATAATAAATTCCATTTTTTCGTCAGATTTTCCGTCGCACGATGGTTATATAGGGTGAGATGTCTCAGTTTTTACCAAGGAGGTCATTGCCAATGGATGAAATCACCGTGCTGCTCCGGCGCGATCCCGAGCGGGCGCTTTCCAGAATGCTGACGGCGTATACCGGGCTTGTGTACCGTGCGGCCGCCGCCGTGCTTGGAAACAGCGCGCGGGAAGAGATTGAGGAATGCGTGAACGACGCGTTTCTCGCCGTGTACAAAAACCGCGGAACGCTGGACTTTTCCAGAGGTTCCGCAAAGGCGTATCTCTGCGTAACGGCGCGCAATCTCGCGATCGATCGTCTGAAAAAGCGCAGCCGGGCAAAGATCGTTCCGCTGGATGCATGCGCCCTTCCCGGCGAGGAAACGGAAAACGTTGCGCTTGCAAACATCGAAGGCGACGCGCTCGTGGAACGTATCCTTTCGCTGGGCGAACCGGACTGCACCATCCTGATCTGCCGATACTATTTCGATATGCGGACAAAGCAAATCGCAAGGAAGGTCGGCCTGAAGGAAAACACCGTCGATCAGCGGCTCCGCCGCGCGCTCGTAAAGCTTCGAAACACTGAGAAAGGGGGCCTCGGCCATGCGGAATGAACGCACCTTACTATTTTCTTCCCTGAATGTGGAACAGACCGACGCGCTGCTTGCCGGACTGGATTCACTGCCCGTCGACGACGCCGTCGCACGCAGAATCCGTCGTAACGTTGAAAAAGCGGCCCTGCCGAAGCGGCGCCGCCGTAAAACCGCCATGCGCGTCCTCGTGCCGATCGCCGCATGCCTCGTCGCAATCACGCTCGTTTTTACGTGCTTCCCGCAGGCTGCGCAGGCCATCGCTTCCTTCCTCGGCCTGAACTACACGCCGAGCCGCTACATGAGTGAGCTGCCCTCGTCGCGCACGCCCGTCCCGTCCGTGGACGAGGCGCTCGAAGCCGCGGCGCCGTCCGACGGGGATTATACCATCACGCTCCTGCCGGAGTGGGACGATGCGCAGGCATACGTCGACTATCGCGAGCAGCTTGGCCTTGAGCCGTTCGTCGAAGACGACTGGGCCTGGCTCCGTGACATCCGGCCCGAAATCGCCGAGGTACTCTACGACGGAAACACACTAATCTGGAACACGAACCTCTATACGACGAACGAGCACGTGCAGTCGTTCATGAGCGGTTATATTCCGGGCCTCGATTCCGCACAGAGCGCGGACGCGATGCTGGAGACGGCAACCTACACCGTCGAAGGCGACCCGACCGTGTACGAGCTGGACTCGTCCGGCGGTGGCCTGACACCGATTTTCGACGACGAAGAACGTGCGAGCGCCGACCATGTCGTGCTGTATTCGGATTTCTACCTGCCTGACGACCAGCCGCTGCCGAGCGGCATACTCACCATCACGCAGACCATCCGCATCGCGGAAGACGACGCGATGAGCGACACCACCTCCGTTGCGCGGATCACACATACGTTCACGTTCGACACGACCGCGGGCAACACGCAGTCCGCCGACACCGGGACGTTCACCGTGCCGCTGTCGGGTGAAATTTATCTGTCCGCGAGCCATATGGACATTGCCAGCGACGGAACGATGGACCGCTGGACGATCGACACGCAGAAGGTTTCGCTCGACGGGGTCGTGCTCAACGTACAGACCGAATACCTCGCCACCGGCATCCGCGTGACGATCACGGCGGGAAGCGTCCCGGAGGACTGGACGGAAGACATGACGAACGGGCTTCTCAGCATGACCTGGCGCAATATCTACGACGAAATCGACGGCCCCGGCATCTGCGCCGATCTGTACGTGGACGGAACGTTCGTCTCAGGGGCGGAGACCCCCGACAGCTGGAACAACGGAGAGCTGGTCTACATCCTGCCGATCTTCCCGGAGGACTATGCGACGACCGGCGTCGTGACCCTGAAGATGACGCATACGCATTACACGACCCTCAACGGCACGGACCAGCTCGCGGGAGAGGTGTACGAGCTGCCGGAAGGCATGAGCGAAAACGTCTCCGAAGTAGAGACCGTCCCGCTGACGGAAATTACGATCCCCCTGCCGCAAAGCTAAGCCGCCAAAGCAAATGACTGTCAGACGAAAAGGAGCCTTCTTCGGCTCCTTTTTGCGTATACTCTCACTCGTACAGCACGTCGAGAAAATCGGTGCCCGCCTTTGTGCGAAAGAGCTTCTCCCGCGCGCTCGCAATCGCGCTTTTCGAAAGGCCGTCCTCGTACGCGTTGACCAGAAAATCCGCTTCGACAAGGATTTGATAATCAAGCCCCCGTATGTCCGTATAGGTATGGTGATGCGCAATCAAATAGCAGACGCGCTCCGTCGTCGTTTCGTCGATGGAAAGTACGCCGAGCAGGGCGCGCGCTTCCGGAGGCCCTTCGACCTGCTGGTGTTCGCCCGCGGAGCTGCCGAACTTCGCCTCGCTGTTTTTGATGCCGATGTCGTGCGTCAGCGCGGCGATCTCCAGAATGCGCTGCGTGCGTGCGTCCAGTCCTTCCAGCTCGCCGATTGCTCTTGCTAAGCCATAAACCTTTAAAAAATGATTGATGCGCCGGACGTCGCCCGCATAATAGCGGGCCATCGCCTGCGTTACCCGTCCGATGTCGCCCATATGCCGTTGCCTCCGTGATCCGATATTCCAGAATGATTGTCGTTTTTGATATTTTACACGCATATCAAAAAAAAGAAAAGCGCGCAGCTTTTTCGGTCGTTCGCCGTTTCCTTTGCTCGCAGGCCACAAATTATGATATACTACACAGGAATTTACAGCCTTCGTGCGGGCGTTATGCCCGCATCGGCACAGCTTTCCCGTCAGGAGAACGATTCGATATGAAATGTCCCAAATGCGGCAGCGGCGACGTCTCCGTGCAGGCGGTCACCGAAGTTTTCGAAAAACGCAAAAAAGGTTGCGCCTACTGGATTTTCATCGGCTGGTGGTGGGAAATCGTCTCCTGGATCGTGTTCGGAATATGGAAACTTCTCGTCGTACTGTTCGGTAAAAAAACGAAGGTCGTTTCAAAGACGCAGTCGGTCGCCGTCTGTCAGAATTGCGGTCATCGCTGGAAGGTCAAAGCCTGAACGCCTATCTTATCGTAAGGAAATACAAAAATTATGAAAATCTGCAATTACTGCGGTCTGGAAAACGACGACTCCGCCGTCAAGTGCGTATCCTGCGGGGCTGTGACATTCTCGAATAAGTGCAGCAACTGCGGCACGGTCTTTCCCTCCGGCTACTGCCCGAACTGCGGCGTGAAAGCCGGAACGGAGCCTTCCGTCTGCCCGGATTGCGGCGCCACGTATTTTTCCGCCGCATGCCCGCGCTGCGGATACTCTCCTGCCCGCGAGGCGGCCGAACGCGACCAGGGTCAGACGATCATAATCCGGCAGGAACCGGCCGCCGCCGCACAAAAAAAGCGCTTGACGTTCGGAACGGTTTTACTCTGGTTTTTCTTTTTCCCGGTCATGGTCGTCGTCTCGATCTGGCGAGCGCCGAAACTGGGCCTTGCCTGGAAAATCATCCTGACCGCACTGTTTGCCGGATTTATCGTATATTCTTACTACTACAGCTCATGAACATGATTTGAAGAACAAGGATTCTAAGCGCCGAGCACGGTCAGCGCGATCAGGATGCCGCTCAGCACAATCTGTATCGTCGCAAACCGGTTGACGACCTGTGCGTCCGACCATTTCCATTTATACCTCGCATGGTCGTGCAGCGGCGTGCGGACCGACCGGAGAAAGGTTTTTCTCTTGGTAATCCGGATGACGGAAAGTTTAAACAGACCGGTCCCGCCATCCAGGATGATGACAAGCGCAACCGGAATATAAAGCAGCAGATTGCCGGTCTTAAGCGCCATGATTCCCACCAGGAGCCCGATCGCTCTTGATCCTGCGTCGCCCATGAGCGCGACGCTCGGGGACGTATTAAAAATCAAATACGCAAGCAGCGCGCCAAGAAAGATCAAGTTCATCTGCATCATTTCAAATTTTTTTGCAACAATGAAAAACAGAGCGGCAAACGTGGCGAGCGATATGCTTGCCAGCGTGCCGAGCAAGCCGTCCACGCCGTCCGTGCAGTTCGTAAAGTTGATCGAAACCCAAAGCAGGAAGGTCGCGATCAGGAAAAACAGCCACCTTGGCAGCGCGCATGTCAGGCCGAAACAGCCAATTTGGTATGCGTCGTTAAACTGCATAAACGAGCCGGAAGCGATCATGCAGAGGACCAAGTCCAGCATGCCCTTCTTCAGCCCGCCCCAGGAAATTTTGCTTTTATCGTCCAGAAAGCCAAGCAGCATAGCCGCTAAAAACAGCGCATAATAGATCGTGTATTCCCATCTGAGCGGAACGAACAGCAGGAAAACCGCCACGGAAGAAATGCAGAAAATCAAGCCGCAGCCGCGGGCTTTCCCTTTTGAACGCTCGCCTTCAAACGCGAACGCCCTGCCCGCGTCTTTGGGCAAAAACCGCATGCCTGTCTTTAGTGCGAAAAACGTCAGGATCAACGAAGCGAGGCTGCTGACGAATACCCAGCCCGCGTTATACGACGCATGAAAAAAATGGTATATCATATCGTTACTCTCCAATAGTGTTACGCACAACAGTATAGTACATCCGGCACCTGACCGCAATGTTATATACGTGTAAAACGGCTTCGGTGTTCCTGCCGCGGGATTTTGTTTGCCGCGTCGTGGCATTCTTCCATCCGGGATTCCGCTATCTCCGAACCGTTTCGGCAAAACAAAAGGCAGTCGCAGACGGCTGCCCTTGTTTGGCGGGACGTTTGCACCCAAATGCATGCATCTTTGTCTTTCTTGCGGATTTGGGGTGACGGGTGTAGATAACGTACAATAAAGTTCGCAATTACAAGAAGGCATAGGAAAGCCATCGGGA
>CAYUUB010000145.1:0-5721 GCA_964447725.1 uncultured Oscillospiraceae bacterium | reverse complement strand
GGTTTCTCCGTGCGTTTTGCCGCCCGGGAGCCCGAAGGGCGAGAGGCAAAACGTGATTATCCCGTCAAAAAACATGTTTTTTGACGGTCTCACGGCGACTGTTATGCCGCCGCCGTTTCTTATCGGAATTTTTATAGCATCGGCCTGCGGCCTTCCATGGCCTTGGCCAGCGTGACCTCGTCCGTGTATTCAAGGTTGCCGCCGATCGGGATGCCGTGCGCAATGCGCGAACATTTGACGCCCATGGGTTTGAGCAGCCGCGCGATATAGGATGCGGTCGCCTCGCCCTCAACGTCCGGATTGGTCGCGATGATGACCTCTTTGACGTTTCCCGCCTTGACGCGCTCGACCAGTTCGTTGATGCGAATGTCGTTCGGGCCGATTCCGTCCACGGGGGACAGCACGCCGTGCAGGACATGATATTTGCCGTTGAATTCCCGGGTGCGTTCCATCGCCATCACGTCGCGCGCGTCGCACACGACGCAGATTACGCTGCCGTCGCGCGAATCGTCGGCGCAGATCGGGCACGGGGTCACGTCCGTATACGTGCCGCAGATCGGGCAGTCGACGATTTTTTCACGGGCGGAGACGATCGCCGCGGCCAACTCCTGCGCCTGGGAGGCGGGCATGTCGAGAATATGGTAAGCAAGCCGCTGCGCGGTCTTTTGCCCGATGCCCGGCAGGCGGGAGAGCTGCGTGGTCAGCCGCACGATGGCGTCGATGGTAAACATAGGTTACAGTCCCAGCCCCAGTCCGCCGGTGATTTTTGAAATTTCGGCTTCAACCGTTTCGATCGCAGTGCTCAGCGCCGCGTTGACCGCTGAGAGCACGAGGTCCTGCAGCATTTCCACATCATCCGGATCGACGCATTCCGGCGAGATCACGATGGACTTGACCTCCTTGTTGCCGGTCACGGTGGCTGTGACCATGCCGCCGCCGGAGCTGGCGGAAAACTCGCGCGCGCCAAGTTCCGCCTGCACGCGCTGAACGTCCTGCTGCATGCGCTGTGCGCGCATCATTAGCTGTTGCATGTTCCCGCCGCCGGGAAATCCGCCTTTTGCCATAAAAGGATACCTCCTGATGCTTCTTGATTGGTTGGACATTCTTTTTCTTGAAAGAAAAAGAATTTACTTTTAACCGTCGATCCATGCTTTTGAATGCGCCTGTAATGCACCTTAAGCACAATTCAAGTGAGATCAACGGTCGAAAACGAGGGAAATTTCGCCTATTCGATCGTCAGTTTGTCGCCGAAGAGCTCTTTGGCGACCGACGCGGCGTGCTCGCTGGCCGGCACGGCTTTCGTCAGCGTGAAAGCGAGTTGCGTTTCCGGGCGGATCGACCGGAGCGCCCGCTGAATCGGCTCGAAGTTGACCGGCGCGGAGATGTTTTTATACTTCACCTGCTGCGATTCCGGAAAGCCGACGGTCAGCGTGCTGTCTTTCAGCCGGATGGCCGTGCCTTCCCGCGCCAGCGCCTGCACAAACATATTCGGAACCGCGGCGATGGTTTCGCGCCAGAGCGCGGTCGCGTCGTCGGAAGCGTCCGCCTTGCCGGCGGTGGGGGCGGTTTGCTTTGCCGGTTCGGGTTTTGGCTGCGATTCTGCCTTTTTTGGCTTTTCGGCAGTTTTTTTGGCGATGGGCGGCGGAGAAGACGGTTTATTGGTTTCGGCAGACGATGTTTCCGGCTGCTTCGGCTCGTCTTTAACCGCAACCGCGGAAGCGGGTGCGGCTGTCGCCGCGGGGACGCCGCTCTTTATCTGCGCCTCCATCCGGTCCACGCGCGCCTCCAGACCGGTCAGCGAAAGCGTGTCCTCCGGCCGGCAGATATGGATCAGCGCGCTTTCCAGCATGGTGCGCGGCGACGGAAGGTAGCGCATGTCGTTCTGCGCGGCAAGCAGCCGGTCGACCGCGAGCATCAGCCGCGCTTCGGAAGCGCCGTCCGCCTGCTTGAGATAACGCGTCATCACGTCCTTTGTGCAGTCCAGCAGGTCTTCGCACCTGCCGCATGTCTTTGCAAGCAGCAGCGCGCGGAAGTGCGTCGCAAGATCGGAGCAAAAGACGGAGAGGTCGCGGCCCGCGTGCACGATGCCGTCGAGCATCTTCAGCGCGCCCGGCGCGTCCGAAGCGAGCAGCGCGTCCGCCATGTCGAACAAAAACGCGTCCTCCATGCTGCCAAGCACGTCGTAAACGTCCTGCGTGGAGACCGTATTGCCGCAGAACGCGAGGCACTGGTCCGCAAGCGACAGCGCGTCGCGCATGCCGCCCTGCGCCGCGCGCGCAATCAGCGTCAGCCCGCCGTCCTCAATGCTTGCGC
Source organism: uncultured Oscillospiraceae bacterium (assembly GCA_964447725.1). Taxonomy (GTDB): domain Bacteria; phylum Bacillota; class Clostridia; order Christensenellales; family CAG-138; genus UBA7703. Next base: position 3,408 of record CAYUUB010000145.1, on the reverse strand, counting down.
CCGCGCGGCCGAGCACGTCCGTCAGGGTACGCTTGATATCGGGAACGCTCAGCCTGCGGAAATCAAAGCGCTGGCAGCGCGAGATGATCGTGGAGGGGAGCTTCTGCGGCTCGGTCGTGGCCAGTATGAACAGGATATGTTCCGGCGGCTCTTCAAGTGTTTTCAGCAGCGCGTTGAACGCCGCGCCGGAGAGCATGTGCACTTCGTCGATGATGAAGACCCGCCGCCGCAGCTTCAGCGGCGCATACTGCGCGCTGTCGATGAGGTCGCGAACGTCGCTGACGCTGTTGTTGCTCGCCGCGTCGATCTCCGTGATGTCCGCAACGCCGTCTCCGGCGGAGGCAAGGCAGGCCTCGCATTTTCCGCAGGGTTCGCCGTCCTCCGGGGACAGGCAGTTGACCGCGCGCGCAAGAATACGCGCGGAGGTCGTCTTGCCCGTGCCGCGCGTGCCGCAAAAAAGATAGGCGTGCGCCGGACGGTCCGCCGCCACCTGGTTTTTCAGCGTGATTGTGATATGGTCCTGCCCGATCACTTCCGAGAAGCGATTCGGGCGGAATTGCCGATACAGGGCGCGATAAGCCATGCTGGTATCTCCCGGTTTCTATTCAGAAGTAATGATACCATAAATTGTGGTTTGGCGAAAGAAGCAATCACAAGGGAAGCCGTGCGTATGGTATCGTAATGCGCGCAAGTTTCTTTCGTTGACCGAATCGGCGGCTTGCGGTAAAATGATATCCGTGAAACGATCAAGCAAGCATTTGAAATATTCGCCGTCCAAACGGCGATGGAATCTCGACGCGACGTCATACGGGCCGGCGCTCAAGCTTGTGCTTGCGCTGGTTTTGCTCGCCGCGTTCGTGTTGCTGACGATCTATGTGATCGTCCCATATGTTATGGAACGTATCGAGAACGGAGGGTCGTTACTTTCCGAGGAGCCCGCGGAGACCGCCGCACAGGAAACCGCGGCGCCGGTCAATCCGATTTTAACGAACACGGTCGGGACGGTGCAGTTCGGCGAGGGCTACGGCCTGCCGACGGCGGTGGTCGATCCTTCGGTCTATGAGGACGAGATCCTGTTTGCGACCGGGGCGTCTGAAGATGCGTGCGACCGGCTGGTGCGGCTCAACCCGGAAACCGGCGCGTTCGAGAACATCGAAGTTGCGATGGAAAACGACACGCTGCGATATCCGGTCGAAAACGACGGGACGCTGATCTATATCGACGCGAAGACGTCCGGCGGCGGGAGCATCCGCATGCTGGACAAAGCGACGGGAAACACGCGCGTTCTGGCGGAGTTTGCGCTGGAAGCGCCGAAGCTCGCGTTCGAGGCGCCGTACCTGGTTTGGACGGAGCGGACGGACGAGACCACGGCGAAGCTGATGGTTTTCGATATTGAAAGCGGCGAGAGCATTACGCTTGCGGTATTTGCGGATTCGAGCTATGCCGACTCCGACCCGTCGATCAAGAGCGGGCAGGTGATCTATGCCGACGCGGACGATCAGAATGAGGGCCAAAGCATCATCCGCACGGTTCTGCTTTCGGACAACAGCCGCTGGGACTTTTCGGCCGGGACCTATGTGCACGACCCGAAATCGGCGGGCGACCGCTGGGCGTACCTGACCGGCAATCACGACGGCGACAGCGATCTGTATGTGAGCGTCGGCGGCGGCAGCCCGCAGCGGATTGCGCGCGGTGTGATCGACTTCGATATCACGCCGACTTGCGTGGTGTACAGTCGCGACGAGACGGTATATGCTTATGTATTTTCCGATAATAAAACGTATGTGCTCAGCGAGACGTCCACAAATTCGCAGTTTGTGATGGCGGGCGGCGATTACGCGCTCTGGCGCGACATGACCGACCCGGATTCCCCGCTGTGGAAGTATATCAAGGTGGTGTGACGTTATGGCCAAGGACCGCGCGACCTATATCTGCGGCGAATGCGGCTACGAATCCGCCAAGTGGATGGGCAGGTGCCCGCAGTGCAACAGTTGGAATACCATGACGGAAGCCGTGCAGGTCAGGGTGAAGCCCGCTTCGCCGGGCATGGCTGTTTCCCAGAAGCTTTCCAAGGTCACGCCGCTTCCGCAAAAGCGCGTGTCGACCGGGATGGAGGAGCTCGACCGCGTACTCGGCGGGGGATTGCTGCGCGGCATGGTCGTTTTACTTGGGGGCGATCCGGGCATCGGCAAGTCCACGCTGCTGTTACAGGCGGCGGACACGCTGGCCGGTGACGGCGTCGTTTTGTATGTTTCCGGCGAGGAAAGCGCGGCGCAGATCAGGCTGCGCGCCGACCGGCTGGGCATGAAAAACGATATGGACATCCTTTGCGAGACCGATTTGGAACATATCGTCGACGAGGCGGCCGCGACCCGCTGCAACATTCTGATCATCGATTCCATACAGACCATGTTTTCCGAGGAGAGCACCGGCGTGCCGGGCAGCGTGAGCCAGGTGCGCGCGGCGACGGCGCGGCTGACGCGCTTTGCAAAGGAGACCGGCGTCGTGGTCATGATCGTTGGCCATGTGACAAAGGACGGCAATATCGCGGGTCCGCGCGTGCTGGAGCATATCGTGGACACCGTGCTGTATTTTGAGGGCGACCGGCACGAAGGGCTGCGCCTGCTTCGCGCGGTGAAAAACCGTTTTGGTTCGACAAACGAAGTCGGCGTGTTCGAGATGTGCGACGACGGCATGCAGGAGGTAAGCGATCCTTCGCGGCTGTTCCTTTCCGGCGAAAGCGCGCCGGGCTGCGCCGTGACGTGCGCCATGGAAGGCTCCCGGCCGATGCTTGCCGAAGTGCAGTCGCTGCTGACAGAAAACGCGTTCGGCAACCCGCGCAGGACGAGCGCGGGCGTGGACGCATACCGGCTGAGCCTGCTGCTCGCCGTGCTGGAAAAGAAGGCGCATCTCAAGCTGTCCAATAAGGACGTCTATCTTAACGTGGTCGGCGGGCTGAAGCTGGACGAGCGCAGCACCGACCTTGCGGTTGCGCTGTGTGTTGCGTCCGCGTTGATGGACCTTCCGCTGCCGCCGCATACCGCTGCGCTCGGCGAGGTGGGACTGACGGGAGAAGTGCGGAGCGTCAGCCGCATGGCGACGCGGCTCAACGAATGCGTTCGCCTGGGGTATACGAGCGTGCTTGTGCCGAAGACGACAAAAAAGTTTAAAATCGACGGGCTGAAAGCCGTCCCGGTCGCGACGGTCGGCGCGGCGATCGCCTATTGCTACCAGAATAAACCTGTGGTATAATCCCTCTTGCACGTTCGGTGGATTTTTGCCGTTTTTGCGGCAGATTTATTCGAACAGCATCACTCGGCTATGTGCCCTTGGCCCGGCTGAATAGAACGGCAGACTCCGACTATCACGGCGATTCGAGTGCTGGGGCACCTGAAAACTGAATCAATT
>CAYUUB010000144.1:0-5725 GCA_964447725.1 uncultured Oscillospiraceae bacterium | reverse complement strand
CCGTTAAATTCACGAGTTATTCGTCGCTTATGGGCCTTCAGGTCGGCGAAACGGTTACGCTGCGCGATCTGATCTACGGGCTGATGCTCGTCTCCGGCAACGACGCCGGCGAAGCGATTGCCAAACACGTCGGTGGTTCGATCGACGGATTTGTGCAGTTGATGAACGATAAGGCCGCCGAACTCGGCATGAGCGGCACGCATTATACCAATCCGCACGGCGTGCATAACGACAACCACTATACGACGGCGCGCGACATGGCCAAATTAACGTCGTACGCGCTGCAAAACGAGGATTTCTGCTCCATTATACAAACGCTTCATTATACGGTCCCCGCAAACGATGTCCGCACGGAACCGCTGGAACTGACCAATACGAACCGGCTGCTCAACGCGGTCGAAGGCGATGCCTACGATACCGTGTATCCGTATGCGATCGGCGTTAAGACCGGAGACACGAACAAAGCGGGTAAATGCCTCGTGGCCGCTGCGGAAAAGGACGGCGCGCGCGTCATCGTTATCCTGTACGGCGACGAGGCCGACATGTACAACAACGACAAGGACCTGACCAATCTGGCGCGGTTCATCAACGCTGCAAGCATCTTCGATTATGTCTTTGAAAATGAATATCAGGTGACCACCGGCAGCGAACTCGGGCTTGAGAAGTCGTTTCAGACCGGCGTTGTTAACGGAAACGAGGAAGACCTCGTCGACGGTCAGCTCACAATGAGCGCCGATCTCGACAGCGTGACGATTCGCGCGCTGGCCGACCGCATTGCGTTCTATAAGGCGAACGCGGGTTCCATCACCGCCGACGTCGTACTCAGCACGGACGTGAAAGCGCCGATTATCGCGGGCCAGAGCATGGGCTATGTCGCATACAGCATCGGCAGCGAAACGATCTGCACGGCGCCTTTGACGGCCGATTTCGCCGTGGGCGAAGTACTTGAAGTGGAGTCCATCCAGCAGCCGGAGGAGACGGCCGTCGTTACGACGTCGCCGGACAGCACGCCGCTGATTACAAAGGGGCATAAGGAATGGGGCACGGCCGACGTGCTGACGCTCGTGTTCGTCCTTTTGATCGTTTTGCTGATCGCGCTGATCGTCGTATTTGTCATTACGGAGCGAAAGCGCCGCTACGAACGCAAACGCCGCAGCGCGCGGGCGCGCAAACACAAGTATTATAAATAACAGGAACGCAACATCAAAACCGTCGCATAACTGCGGCGGTTTTTTAGACGGACCGGCGCCCCGCCGCCGGCTGCTTGAAAAAAAGCGGGCGTACGAGTATACTTAGGCGTGCGGAAAAGCGGCCGGCGTGCACGGCTGCTGAAAACAGCGCCACAAACTGCCTGTGCGGCGGGGAGACGAATGCAATGAACCAACAGGAACGTTATGTCGCCGGGGTCGGCGCGGCCAACGTGGACGTCCACGGACGCAGCCGCAAGCCAATCGTCATGCGGGATTCCAATCCGGGCTTTTTGAGGACGTCCGTTGGCGGCGTGACACGGAACATCCTCGAAAACCTTGCCAGGCAGGGTGTTCCGGCGTCGCTGCTGACGGCTGTGAGCGACGATGTGTACGGCGAAAAGATTTTGCGCGACAGCGCGGCTGCGGGAATCGACGTTTCGCACGTGTATCAAAAGCAGGGCGTCGCGTCGTCGTGCTATATCGCGATGCTGGACGAGCGCGGCGACATGTTGCTCGGCATGTCCGACATGCGGATCATTCAGAATCTCCACACGGGCTATCTGGACGAAAACCGCGACCTGCTGCAAAACGCGGCCGCAATCGTCTGCGACGCATGCCTCCCATGCGATTTTCTGGATTATCTTGTGTCCGGGCCGGCAAGCGGCGCAAAGGTTTTTATAGACCCGGTCTCGACGGCGTATGCGCGGCAGATGAAGCCGGTCACGGGTAAATTCTTTGGAATCAAGCCGAACGAAATGGAGCTCGCCATTCTCTCCGGCATGCCGACCGGTTCGGAGGCGGAGATCGAGCGGGCCTGCGAAGCGCTTTTAAACCTCGGCGTCAGCCGAATCGCGGTCAGCAGGGGCGAACGCGGCTGCTATTATGCGGACGCGGACGGGAACCGAACGTTCCGCGCGCTGCGGCCCGTCGAACAGATGGTCAACGCCACGGGCGCGGGGGATGCGTTTATGGCGGGATTCATACATGGGCTGATCGACGATATGCCGATCGACGCGGGACTCGACTATGCGCTTTCGAGCGGCATCACCGCAATCGAAAGCATGAGTACCATCAACCCTGAAATGAGCGACGCGCTGGTAAAGGCGAACATCGAGCGGTATCGCCCATAGCGGCTTAGCAGATTTGATTACGAAACGAAAAGGAGAAGAGAATGATGCAGATAAAAGATTATTTGGATGTCCTGCCGGAGATCCGGGAAGCGCTGGACAACAATAAACCCGTGGTCGCGCTGGAAAGCACCATACTCAGCCACGGCATGCCGTATCCGGAAAACGTCGATTTTGCCGCGGAAGTGGAGAAGGTCGTCCGTGCGGAGGGCGCGGTCCCCGCGACGACGGCGCTGATCGACGGCCGGATCAAGGTCGGACTGAGCCCCGCCGAACTTCAGGTGATGTGCAAGGCGGAAAACGTCGGCAAAGTCAGCCGCCGCGATATGGCGACCTATCTTGCGATGAAGAAGAACGGAGCGACCACTGTTGCAACGACGATGATCTGCAGTGCGATGGCGGGCGTAAAGGTCTTTGCCACCGGCGGCATCGGCGGCGTGCATCGCCACGGAGAAGTGACGATGGACGTTTCGGCCGACCTGCAGGAGCTCAAGCAGACGCCGGTCGCCGTTGTCTGCGCGGGCGCAAAGCAGATACTCGATATCGGCCGCACGCTCGAATACCTGGAGACGATGGGCGTGCCCGTCATCGGCAACGGCACGGAGGATTTTCCCGCGTTCTATTGCAGAAAGAGCGGCTACGGCGTGGACTATGCCGCAAAGGACGAAGGCGAGATCGCCTCGATCATCAAGACCAAATGGGACCTCGGACTGGAAGGCGGCGTGCTGATCGGCAATCCGATCCCGCAGGAATACGCACTGGACTTCGATTATATGGAAGGCGTGATCAACAAGGCGCTTGAGGAGGCCGACGCAGCCGGCGTCCGCGGCAAAAACATCACCCCGTTTTTGCTGGCCAAGATCAAGGAGATCACCAAAGGCGTTTCGTTTGCTTCCAACGTGCAGCTGGCGTACAACAACGCGCGCGTTGCGGCAAGGGTTGCAAAGGCGCTCTGCAACCTTTCAAGATAAGGAATTGTGTAGCGACAGTCAAAAACAGGGAAGCCGGACGAACCGGCTTCCCTGTTTTTATGCCAGCGTCTTGGCTCAGCCGAGCGCGACGTCCAGAACCATCATAATGAGAAAACCGGCCATAACGCCGAACGTGCCGACGTTGGAATGCTCGCCGAGGTGCGCTTCGGGGATGAGTTCCTCGACGACGACGTACATCATGGCGCCCGCGGCAAACGAAAGCATCCACGGCATGTAAGGCGCGATCAGGGAGGAAACCAAAACCGTCAGGATGCCGAAGACCGGCTCGACGGCGCCGGAGAGCATGCCGTAAACAAACGACTTTCCGACGCCAAGCCCTTCCTGCCGTAGTGGGAGCGAAATGGCCGCGCCTTCGGGGAAGTTTTGAATGCCGATGCCGAGCGCAAGCGCCATCGCGGCGGCGTAACCCGCGGTCGTCGCCCCGTGCTGCGCGGCAAGCGCAAACGCAAGGCCGACCGCCATGCCTTCCGGAATGTTGTGCAGCGTAACGGCCATGACGAGCAGCGACGTGCGCTTCATGGACGAAGATAAGCCTTCGGTCTCCTTTGCGCCGGGATGCAGGTGCGGAATCAGCAAATCCAGCACAAAGAGAAACGCAATTCCGAGAATGAACCCGCCCGCGGCGGGAATCCAGCCGATTTGGCCGTTTGCCGTGGCTTCGTCGATTGCGGGGATCAGCAGGCTCCATACCGAAGCGGCGATCATAACCCCGGCGGCAAAGCCCAGGAAGATTTTCTGCATTTTGCCGCCCATGTTTTTGCGGAAGAAAAAAACCATAGCGGCGCCGAGCGTCGTCATTAAAAACGTAAACCCTGTTCCTGCGGAAGCCAGCAATAAAGCCCGTCCCATAAAGTTCAGCTCCTTTGTTGCCCATCCATCGCAAATTGGCGACGATGGCATTTGCGGTTAGATCCATCTTACTTTTTAAATCAAACAACGTCAAGAGGTTGTTAGGGTGTGTTTCCAAAGTCTAAATGATGCAGTTTTGTCGAATCGGCTTGCAGATTGAGGCGAAAAACGCAGGCGCAGTGGCGATGCGGCGAAGCTTTTCAACGAAAATATGCAAGGTGAGACAGTGGAAATGCACTTTGGGAATTTTAGAAACACGCCCTGAAAGAGGCGACGGAAACAAAACGGAATCGCTCCCGCTGGTTGCATCGACCGGCCGCCCCACCTAATAACGGCCGGCGGCGATCAAACAGACGGGAGCAATTTTCTTTAATATAAAGATAATAACACAAATACAAACAGTTTGCACGAGCGGTATCCCGTCATGCGGCGGAACCGATAAAAACGCAACGCGAGAGCGCCCGCCCTGCGGGAAAATGTGATTTGCCGCTTTTTCTTTGCCGGATTTTATGATATTCTTCAAAGATACAGGAACACGGACGGGATACCCTGCCGAAACGGGCTGAACGTTTTTTCCATACATTCATTGAATGCTATTCGCACCATAGAAAGGCGGTAAACATAATGTTTTTTGTTTTACCATCGTTGGCCGTCATCGCCATATATATCCTTGCGGCGATTCTTCCCGCGCTGTTTTTAATGCGCTACATCTACCGGAAGGACACGATCGAGAAAGAGCCGCCGCAGATGCTGATTTCGCTGGTGTTCCTTGGCGTTGCCGCCGCGCTGGTGGCGATCGTGCTGGAGTCGATCGGCAAGGGGATTCTCTCTGCGTTTATCGACGAGGACAGCCCGGCGTATACGATTATTATGGCGTTTCTGGTGGTTGCCGTCGTGGAGGAAGGCGCGAAATTCTTCTTTTTGAAGCGGCGCACCTGGCGCGACCCGAATTTCAACTATCGTTTCGACGGGATCGTCTATGCGGTGTTTCTTTCCCTCGGATTCGCGGCGTTTGAAAACATCAGCTATGTAATGGGATACGGGCTCTCCACCGCGTTGATCCGCGCGGTGCTGGCGATTCCCGGGCATATGGGCTTCGCGGTCTTCATGGGGCTGTTTTACGGGCGCGCAAAGCTCTGCGCGGACACCGGAAACAATGTGGGAAAAGCCCTCAACCTCTGGGCGGCATATCTGTCCGCCGTACTGCTCCACGGGTTTTACGATGCCTGCGCCATGATCGGCGACGTCATGTCGACGGTGCTGTTTATCGCGTTTGTCGTCGTGATGTATATCGTGGTCATCCGTCTCGTGAAGAAGGAATCGCTGACCGACCGGCCGGTCTAAAGACCCGGATGCGATCGCCGATCGATCGGGACTGAATTATCAGCCTGTTAAAAAAACAAGTTTTTCGACGGCCTCAAGCGGCCTTTCCTGTCGGGGAAGGCCGCTTTGCGCTGCACGATAATGAAGCGGAGCGACTGCTCAAGAGCGATTATCAGCGCTCTAGCACGTTGAGTGCTAAAGTTTACATTTGCATTACAATTCCTCTGTTTTTTTGTAAAAATGA
>CAYUUB010000143.1:0-5808 GCA_964447725.1 uncultured Oscillospiraceae bacterium | reverse complement strand
GGCGATCCGCCGCTGAGGCAACCAAGGCACGGCGGCCGCTTTTTGTCCATGTGCCGAGAGCACAGCTTGCAATTGATGCCGCAGGGCGCAAGGTATTCCCGCCCGATCACGTTTGGCGCTTTCAAGATCAATCCCCCCGTTGCGTGCCGATTATCGGGCCTGCCAGCGTTTCAGCTGCGGAAACATCTTTTGCATGACGCTCCGCGCAGTCGCTTCGTCCATGCCGGGGCTGTTTTCCAGCATGGGCCGGACGCAGAAGTCGATCATTTCGTCCATGGTGCAATCCGCCGTGAACGCGCCGCCCGCATAACAGTACTTGCAGTAGTCTTTGCTTTTTGCCCCGTCCTTTTCTGTCCCGTAGAATTCGTCGGTTTCGCCCATCGGCATGCCGCAGCTCTGGCAGTAACGTTCCTGCATGATAATGTCCTCCGTTTCGGTTTGATGGAACTATCATACAAAAACAAACCCGACACTGTTTGTCAGGTTTTGTGATGTTCATAAATATTTTTTGCGTAGGCGGCGAGTTCTGTTCGGATACGCGCGGGGCTGATCACCCGGACGGCGGTGCCGAATGAAAGCAGATAACCGACGACCCAGCCGTCCGCCGGGAAATCCGCCGTGACCAGCATGGAACCGTCCGGCTGTTTCTCGATCTGGCTACGGTCGAACTCGTCATACACGCGGAACGCGACCGAGGGAGCGAAATTCAGTTTCAGCGGGATGGAGCCGGCGTTCGCCGGCATTTCGACCTCGACGGGCGGCGCGTCTTCAAAGGATTTTGTAAAGTGGCGGACGGTCGGCGTGAGCTCGACGATACGGCTGATTTTAAACAGCCGGTAATCGTCCGCTTTTTCGCAGAAAGCCTGCAAATACCAGCTTTTGTCCTTGAAGACGAGCTTGAAGGGAAGGACGCTGCGTTCGGACGTGTCGCCGAGCGTGTTGCAGTAGAGGATATCGAGCACGCGTTTTTCCAGAATCGCGGTTTTCAGCCGCTCGAACTTTTCGCTGTCCCTCCTGCCGACGCCCCAGCGGGAGAAGTCGACTTCGATCCAGTTTGCATTTTGCTTTTGAAACATGCCGCCGAGTTTGCGAAGCAGCGCGCCGACCGGCTGGTCCGTCGCCCGAAGGGCCTGAATGGCGAAAAGGATCTGGTTTTGTTCGTCGTCGGACAGCAACGCCTTGTCGAACGCATAATTGGGCATGAGCGAGATGCCGCCGCCTTTGCCCCGCGTGGCGAAGACGGGAACGCCCGCCATGGACAGCGCGTCGACGTCCCGGTACACGGTGCGCGTCGAGACTTCGAGCCGGGCTGCAAGCTCCGGCGCGGTGACGGAGCCTCCCTTGTCCAGCAGGATGTATAGAATTTGGAACAGGCGGTCGTTTTTCATGGGCGGCGTCCTTACGCAAGGCAGTGCCGGTATACGGCCCCCGTTCTTTCTGCATGAAAGGCGGGCGTACGCCGTTTGCTTTAGCAGCTTGCGTTATTCGCCGCTTTTGAGCTTCAGCCGCGGCTTGTCGAGATTCTTTTCAAACAGGCTGCGGAGCGTCGCGATACCGGTTTCGGACTGGATCTGATCCTTCGGCATGACGTTTGCGTGCGTGTCCGAAATGAAGATATAAAACGCATTGCGCGTTTCCTGGACCGAGACGATGCGGTTCCACGGCAAATCGGAATCGCCACGATCGGACTTGGCATGGATACCATTCTTGTCCACTGTGAATTCAACGGAAAAATCGACCAGTTTTTTTTGCTTGTAGAAGTTGTTGATGCGTATGACCGTCGTAAGCACGTTGATTGCCAGCAACAGTACGGTGCCGAATACCGCCATGAGCAAAGCGTTGGTAATCGCGCTTTGAATGCTTGAGCCCTGCGCATACCGCATCAGCGTCAGCATCGCGGCGATGATGACAAATACGATCACCGACGTGGAAATAAGTTTCTTCCGCATGATGTAGAAATTGTAACGCGTGTTGTCTTTTTTGGTGATTGTGAAATGGTTTGTAAACTGCATGTCGGTTGTCTCCTTATACGGATAAAATATTATACAACGCCTGAGAAATGACTGTCAAAAACATTGCAGGCGCCAAAACGACCGGCTCCCCGCAGAACATGGCCTGCGGGGAGCTTTCTTTTGGGGGACATCTGGAAGATAAAACCTTCGGGTAAGCATTAGTTCCGCTGCAGCGCGTCGATCGGTGTCATCTTGCTCGCTTTTGCGGCGGGATAGCTGCCGAACACAACGCCGATGACGATGCAGAACACCAGCGCGGCGATGACTGCGCGCCATTCCATGGAGATGGTCATGTCCGCCGCAAGCGCGAAGATTTTCAAACCGAGCGCGGACAGCCCGAGTCCCAGCAGGCCGCCGAGGATCGAGAGCACGCACGCCTCGATGAGGAACTGCATCATGATGTGGCTCCTTCGCGCGCCGATGGCTTTACGAATGCCGATTTCGCGCGTGCGCTCCGCAACGCTTACAAGCATGATGTTCATAATGCCGATGCCGCCGACCAGCAGCGAGATCGCCGCGATGCCGCCGAGCATGAGCGAAAGGGTACTCATAACGTCGCTCAGCGTGTCGAGCAGTTCGGTCATGTTGTAAACCTCGTAGGAATCTTCATCCCGCGTGAGTTCCAGCATGTTGTATTCCGTTAGCGCCTGCGCCAGCGTCACGTCGTTCGTCGAAGCCGCCTTGACGTATGCGGTGGTGATCGCCGTGGAATCGGCGACGCGTTGCGCAGTGGTCAGAGGGATCAGAATGTTGGAATCCAGAGAGCCGGAAGCGTTTGAACCGCTCTCGGAAAGCAGGCCGATGACCGTGAACGTATGTCCGTCCATGGTGAAGGTATTCCCGATCACATCGTAGCTTTCATACAGTTCGCCGGCGATTTCGGTGCCGATCACGGCCACGTCGGTGCGCCATTCCAAATCGGAAAGGACGATGGAGCGGCCGGATTCCAGCGTCAGCCCGGCGACGTCCATATACTCCTCGGTCACGCCGAGCGCGGAAACGCTGGTGTAGTTGGAGCCGCTGCGCGCGGTGCTGCTGACGGTCAGGTACGGTGCGACGCCGGAGATGGAGTCATAATCTTCCAGCGCGAGATAATCGTCCGCCGAAAGGGAGAGGTCCTCGTCCGTAACGGTTACGGTAATCAGATCGGACCCCATCGACGAGATTGCCGAGGTGATGGAACTCGTTGTGCTCTGCGCGATGGAAACGAGCACGATTACGCTCATCACGCCGATGATGATGCCGAGCATGGTCAAAAACGAACGCATCTTGTTGGCCAGCGTCGAACGGAGCGCCAGACGGAGCGAATTGAAAAACATCGTCATAATCCCGCCTCCTCGCTCGTTTTGAAAAGCCTGCCGTCGCGGACGAAGACCGTCCGCTGCGCCAGCTTAGCAACCTCCATGTTGTGTGTGATGAGCACAATGGTATGTTGCTGCTCGGACAAGCCACAAATCAGGTGCATGATTTCATCGCCGGATTTGCTGTCGAGGTTACCGGTCGGTTCGTCCGCCAGGATTACTTTCGCGTCGTTGGCCAGCGCGCGGGCAATCGCCACGCGCTGTTGCTGGCCGCCGGAAAGCTGGGACGGGCGATGCTGCATGCGGTTATATAACCCGACCTTGTCGAGCGCGGCCTTTGCACGCTCGATGCGTTCCTTTTGAGGACACTTTTGGTAGATCAGGGGAAGTTCGACGTTTTCCAGCGCGCTCATGGAGTCGAGCAGGTTATACTGCTGAAAGACGAAGCCGATCTTTTCGCTGCGAATCTGCGAGAGCTGCCGGTCCGTGCATGCGGCGATGTCTACGCCGTCGAGAAAATAGTTCCCGGAATCCGGCAGGTCGAGGCAGCCCATCACGTTCATCAGCGTGGTTTTGCCTGAACCGGACGGACCGCAGACGGCAACGAATTCCTGCGGGCGTACATGCACGGACACGTGGTCCAGCGCATGTACGGCCTCGTCGCCTACGAAGTAGGTCTTGCATATGTTTTGTAAAACCAGCATGGCATTTGCTCCTTAGTTGCCCGGAGACATTCCGCCACCGCCCATACTACCGCCGCCGCTCGGCATATTGCCGCCGCTGCTGAAGTCGCTGCTGCCGCTGAAGTTGCCGCTCATGCCGCCGCTGCTGAAGTCGAACGTAGTGGTCGTGTCTTCATCGTCGCTGTAGGTTGCGGTGGTGGTAAGATCCGGCACCCAGATCAGGTCGCCCGTGGCGAGTCCGTCGCCGGTGACGGCGATGTAGGAGCCGTCCGACATGCCGGTCGTTACGGTTACCTTCGTCAGCGCGTCGAGATCGATCTCGTCCTCGGTGAGCGTCGTGCCGATCTGTGCGTCGTCGCCTGCAAGCATGACGTATGCGGTGTCGCCGTCATACTGCACGGCGTTGACGGATACAATCAGCGTATCGCCGCTGGTTTCAGTGATGATCTCAACGGTTGCGCTCATACCGGGGTATGCGCCTTCGATCGGTTCGGTGGTGACGGTTGCGGTATAGCTCGTTACATAGCTTCCGCTGCCGGAGTAGGAGATGTTCGTGACGGTCCCGCTGTATTCGCCGTCGATAGCGTCGAGCGTAATGGTTGCATCCTGATTCAGCGCGACGGACGCAATGTCCAACTCGTCGATCGAGAGCGACACCGTGTAGCCGTCGGTCCCGGTGAGGGTGCAGAGGGAGCTTCCGGCGGAGACCGTGTCGCCCGCTTCAACAGAGAGCGAAGTCAAAACGCAGTCGTATTCCGCTTTGATGGAAAGCTGGTCTTCCAGATCGGCGATCTGGTCAAGCAAGTCGCTCTCCGTCTCTTTAAGCGCCGTATAGGTGGACGTCGGGGCGCCTTCGGCAAGCGTAAAGAGCGTGCTGCCCTTGCTGACTTTTTTGTTCTCCGAAACCTTGACGGTATCGATCTTGCCGGAAGCGGCGGTGATGTCCACATATTCGTTGACGTCGATCTCGCCGGTGCCAAGGGTGTCGCCGTTTGCATTCAGCACGGTCGCGCTGGTGCCGACGGAATAGTAATCGTCGTCGAAGACAATCACCGCGATGCCGTCGGAGAGTTCGGTCACATAACCGTCCTGTTCGTCTTCGCCGATGACGACGGTGACGGCGTCATATTGCTGCATGCCGTCCACAGCGGGGATTTCAAGCCGCATCTTACCATCGGTCGCTATGCGGCACAGGTAGTCCATATCGTCTACGATGGTGCCTTCCGAAGCCTGGATAATCTTGACGATGCCGGATTTCGTGGCCGTGATTTTCCGATTGGTCAGATATTGTTTTGTCGTCGCGAGGGAACTGCGCGTGTCGGCCAGTTCATCGTTTAGATCGTCGATCTGCGAATCGATGTCGTCGGAAGTCAGCGTCATGACGATGTCGCCTGCGGCAAGCGTGTCGCCGGGCTCGAAGTTCACCGCGGTAACGGTGGATTCCGCAGCCGCGGTAAAGCTGTCCGACTCCAGAGCCGACAGTGTGCTGGAACCGCTGATGGTGCTGCTGATTTCGCCACTGGAAATCGAGCTGACGCGGTAGCTGAGCACGCTGGTGCTTTCGCCGTCGCCGCCGAGTACGTTCAAAAGGATGATGATGCCAACGGTGAGAACGACCGCAACGACACAGAGCACGATGATCGTGCGAATGCGCTTGCGCTTCTTTTTCTTTTGCTGTGAAGTAACAAAAGAGCTATCGGTAGTTTCCATAGATGATTCTCGCCTCCAAATTCATTCGTAACAAATCATATTGTCAACGTGTGGCAGAACCGTGGCAAAGAAACGCCCGGAATGTGTATGATTGCGACAGGA